>NZ_JBEYXK010000021.1:64087-98406 GCF_040645035.1 Streptomyces sp. NPDC046876
CTGGGGCGGAACCCCAGAAAGCCCGGCCGGAGCGGCCCAGGCCTGAGACGGGGTCCGGCAAACCGCCCCCAACGCCTGAGGCGGTGGTCCGGCCAACCAAGCCCCGCCGGCGATCGAGGCGCGGGGCCTGGGGCAGAGCCCCGGAAAGCCCGGGTGGATCGGCCCAGCTGGGGCGGGGGGCAGCAGGATCAGCCTCGCCGGCGATTGAGGCGCGGGGGCGAGCGCCGCGAGGGCGTCGCGGCGGGTCAGCGGACCGTGCGGGGGAGGCGGAGGCTCAGGGCCGTGGTCAGGGTGATCAGGGCCAGTTGGACCAGCAGGGTCGCGAGGGCGGCGTCGCGGAGGCCCGTCGACGCGGACAGGGCGAGGAAGAGGCTGCCGAGGGTGGCGACACCGAGGGCGAGCGCGGACTGCTGGGTCGTGGTGACCACCCCGCTGCCCACCCCGGCCCGGTCCCCCGGCACATCCGAGAGCATCAGCCGCATCAGCACGGGCAGTTGGAGCCCCTGCCCGAGGCCCGCGACCGCCACGCCCGGGGCGAGTTCGGCGAGCCCGAGGTCCGGCCAGCCGTACCGCAGCGTGAGCAGCAGCGCGCCGATGCCGACGGCCTGGAGCACTCCGCCCGCGGTCACCACCCGGCTGCCGAACCGGCCGGTCAGCCGCGGCCCGGCGAGCGAGGCCCCGAAGAAGGCCACGGCCATCGGCGCCAGGGCCAGCCCGGCCGCGACGGGGCCCATGCGCAGGCCCTGCTGGAGGGCCACGGCGACGACGAACATGAACCCGCTGAAGCCGATGGAGAACGGCACCATCATCACCAGGCCCCGCCGCAGCGAAGGCAGCCGCAGCAGGCTCGGCGGCACGAGCGGGGTGCGGCCGAGGCGGTCGGCGCGCCGCTCCACCACGAAGAACCCGGCGGCGGCGAACGGGAAGGCGCCGAGCAGCAGCCACGTCCACAGCGGCCAGCCCGTGGCCCGCCCCTCGGTCAGCGGCAGCAGCAGCGAGACGAGCGACAGCGCCAGGAGCAGCGTGCCGGGGACGTCGACGGAGGCGGGCCGGTCCGAGCGGGTCTCCGGGACGCAGCGCACGGCGAGCACCAGGCCGAGTACGGACACCGGCACGTTGACGAGGAACACCGAGCGCCAGCCGAGGCCGGCCACGTCGGCGGCCACCAGGACCCCGCCCAGGACCTGCCCGGCGACCATGGACAGCCCGCCGGTGGCCCCGTACAGGCTCATCGCCCGGGCGCGGCGGGCCCCTTGGGTGGTGGCCTGGATGGTGGCGAGCACCTGGGGCAGCATCAGCGCGGCCGCGCCGCCCTGGGCCACCCGGGCCGCGACGAGGGTCCACGCGGTCGGGGCGAGCCCGCAGGCCAGCGAGGTGAGGCCGAAGGCGGCCATGCCGGCCAGGAAGAGCCGGCGGCGGCCGGCGGTGTCGCCGAGGCGGCCGCCGAGAACGAGGAGCACGGCGTAGGCGACGCCGTAGCCGCCGACGATCAGCTCCAGCACGGCGGGGCCGGCGGCGAGGTCGTGGTCGATGGCGGGGAGGGCGACGTTGACGATGAAGAAGTCGATCAGCGGCAGGGCCGCGCCGAGCAGCACGGTGAACAGCCCGAGCGGGCCGATCGAGGCGGCGGCAGGGAGAGCGGCATGCGTTGAGCCGGAGTCGGCACGGGAGGAGCCGGAGTCGGAGCGGGTGGGGGCGGGGTGGGTCCTGCGGATCGTTGTCTCACTCACACAGGAAACGATCACCGCCCGCTCAGCCTGGTACCAGAGTGTCTTTATCCTGGTACCGGCAGTACCTGGCAACCGGATGAGCGGTGCGGCAGGCTGGTGCCATGACCACTGTGGCACCCGAGAGCGACGTACGCCGGCACGAGCTGGCCGACTTCCTGCGCAGCCGCCGCGAGCGGATCACCCCCGAGCAGGTCGGGCTGCCGCGCGGCCGGCGCCGGCGCACTCCGGGGCTGCGCCGCGAGGAGGTCGCCCAGCTCTCCGCGGTCGGGGTGACCTGGTACACCTGGCTGGAGCAGGCCCGCGAGATCCAGGTCTCCGCCCAGGTCCTGGACGCCCTGGCGCGCGCCCTGCAGCTGGACTCCAGCGAGCGGGCGCACCTGTTCGCACTGGCCGGCAGCACGGACCCCGCGCCCCACACGCCGTGTTCGACCGTGACCCCGGCCGTGCAGGCGATGCTGGACCAGCTGGCGCCGTTCCCCGCCTGCGTGCAGAACAGCCGGTACGACATCCTCGCGTACAACGCCACGTACGGGCGGCTGCTGTGCGACCTGGACGCGCTGGCGCCGGAGGACCGCAACTGCCTGTGGCTGTCGTTCACCAACCCGGGCTGGCGGGCGGCCGTGGCCGACCCCGAGGAGCTGATGCGGACGATGGTGGCCAAGTTCCGGGCCTCGATGGCGGAACACCTCGCCGACCCCGCCTGGAAGGGCCTGGTGGCCAGGCTGGAGGCGGAGTCGGCCGAGTTCCGGGAACTGTGGGCGCGGCACGAGGTGGTCGGCCAGGGCTCGCGGGCGAAGTACATCCGCAATGCGCAGGTCGGGCTGCTGCACCTGGAGCACACCAACATGTGGATCGGCCCGGCGGCGGGGCCGCGCCTGGTGACGTACGTGCCGCTGGACGAGGAGACCCGCGAACGCCTGGAGGTGCTCCAGTCGTTGGCGGAGCCGACCCCGGTTGCCCTGGTCTGACGGCCGGCCTACGGGCCCACCCGGCTCGCCGGGCCTACCGGGTCTCCGTCCTCGCGTCCCCGTCCGCGAGGCCCTCGGGCAGGCGGCCCGAGTGCACCACTCCGAGGGACTGGGTGGCCCGGGTCAGGGCCACGTAGAGGTCGCTCGGCAGGAGGTCCGCCGGCTCGACGACGACCACCGAGTCGAACTCCAGGCCCTTGGCCTGGCGCGGGTCCAGCAGGACCACCGCACGGGTCAGGTCGGGCTCCGCGCCCGCCCGTACGCCGGGCAGTACGCCGGCCAGCGCCCCGTGCAGGTCCCGCGGGGCGATCACCGCGAGCCGGCCCTCGGCGGGCGCGTCCCCGCCCACCGCGCGGCCGGCCATCCCGCCGACCGCTTCGCCGACCGCTTCGGCGACCGCGGCGGCGACGTCGTCCGCGGCCCGCACCCAGGGCCGCCGCCCGGTGGAGCGCACCGAGCTCGGCGGCTCGAACCCCGGGTGGCGGGCCCGCAGCACGGCGGCCGCGACGTCCATGATCTCGGCGGGCGTACGGTAGTTGACGCCGAGTCGCACGAGCTCCCAGCGGTCCCCGACGTACGGGTCCAGGATCTCCTCCCAGGAGCCGCAGCCCGCCTCGTCGCCCGTCTGGGCCGGGTCGCCCACCAGGGTCATCGACCGGGTCGGGCAGCGCCGCATCAGCAGCCGCCACGCCATGGCGGACAGCTCCTGCGCCTCGTCGACGATGACGTGCCCGAAGGCCCAGGTGCGGTCGGCGGCGGCCCGCTCCGCGGTGCTGCGGTGGTCGGCCTCCTCGTGCCGCTCCGCCATCCGCTCGGCGTCGATGATGTCGTGCGCGGCGAGGAATTCGTTCTCCATGTCCTCGAACTCGTACGACTCCGAGCCGGCCGACAGGTCCAGCACGCCCTGCGCGTAGGCGATGCGCTCCTGGCGGGCGCGCTCCTCGGCGATGCGCTGCGCGCTGTCGTCGACGCCGAGCAGTTCGGCGGCCTCGTCGAGCAGCGGGACGTCCGCGGGCGTCCAGTCGCCCCCGGTGCGTCGGATCAACTCCGCGTCCGCCTCCGGGAGGTGGGTGGGATCGGCGAGGAAGTCCGCGACCAGGCCCTGCGGGGTGAGCGGCGGCCACAGGCAGTCGATCGCGGAGTGCACCTCGGCGCTGGTCGCGATCTCCTTGCCGAGCTGGGCGATGTCGTCCGGGCCCAGCAGGTTGGGGCCGCCGTACGGGTCGGCGCCGAGCCGGTCGGCGAGCTGCTCGGTGAGGGAGTCGATGACGGCGAACGCGAAGGTGGGGCGGGCCAAGTTGTGGGGCAGCCCGGTGGCGCGTGCCCGGTCGCGGGCCGCGTGCGCCATGGTGCGGTCCAGCAGCAGGGTCCCGTACTCGTCGTGGTCGATCTCCAGGGCCGGTTCGGGGAGCACGGAGCTGTCCTCGCCGGTGTCGGCGGGCAGGCTCTCCGGCAGGGTCTGCCGGTCGCGTACGACCCGGGCGAGGACCTCGGCCATGTCGGCGCGGCCCTTCACGGCCGCGGCGCCGGGCCGGTCGGTGCCGGTCGCGCGGATGCCGGGGAACAGCTCGCCCATGGTGGCGAGCAGCACGCCGGTCTCGCCGAGGGAGGGCAGCACCTCGCCGATGTAGCCGAGGAACGCGGGGTTCGGGCCCACGATCAGCACGCCGCGCTTGGCGAGGTGCTCGCGGTGGGCGTAGAGGAGGTAGGCGGCCCGGTGCAGGGCGACGGCCGTCTTGCCGGTGCCGGGGCCGCCCTCCACGACGAGGACGCCGCGGTGCGGGGAGCGGATGATCCGGTCCTGCTCGGCCTGGATGGTCTGGACGATGTCGTGCATGCGGCCGGTGCGGGCGGCGTCGAGCGCGGCGAGCAGCACGGCGTCCGCGTCGGCGCCTTCGAGCCCGGTGCGCTCGGGGTCGGTGAGGTCGAGGATCTCGTCGTGCAGGGCCGTGACCTCACGGCCCTTGGTGGTGATGTGGCGGCGCCGGCGCAGGCCCATGGGGTGGTGGCCGGTGGCGAGGTAGAACGGGCGCGCCACGTCGGCCCGCCAGTCGAGGACGAGGGGCGTGCGCTCGGCGTCGTCGCGCCGGATGCCGATCCTGCCGATGTGGTGGTCGCGGCCGTCGGAGAACTCCAGGCGGCCGAAACACAGGCCGTTCTCGCCGGTGTTCAGCGCGGACAGCAGGCCCGACTGCTCGGCGACGAGCACGTCGCGCTCCAGGCGGGCCTGGAACCCGGTGCCGGCGGCGGCCAGCGCCCCGCGCATGGTGAGTTCGGCCTGGTCGCGCAGGTCGTCGAGGCGCGCGTAGAGACCGTCGATGAATTGCTGCTCATGACGGAATTCCTCGGTTGACAATTTCACTCCCGACCCGATACAGTGTCCCCGTAAGGCTTTCTTTCGCATGCGGTAAAGCGGCGTGCGAAACATCAAATATACGCGGTGGATCACCCCGGACGTCAATTCGTTCCGGGGCTTTTTTGTATTCCCGCATGCGGCTGCCCTCTCGGGGCAAGCGTCACCCGTACGGCCCACTTGTCGGGCCTTCCGCACCCGGCCCTGCTGTCGTGGAGGGACGAACCGTCGACCAAACGGGGAGCTCACATGTACGAAATGCACCTCGGTGAGGCGGTCACCGGGCAGGGGCCGGTCTGGCACGTCGTCACCCACGACCGCTCGGCCACCCTGTGCGGCCGCCCCCTCCTGCCGGCCGACCACGTCGAGACCGACCACCACTGCATGCCCTGCATGACGGCCTTCCGCGACGTCATGGGCCGCCGGGCCACAGGGGAGCAATGACACCCGGCCCGAACCCGCCCGCGGAGCGGGATCCGAGCCCGGAGCAGGGTCCGGCCCCGGATCCGAGCCCCGAGTCGGACCCGTACCGCACGAACGGCAGGCACGAGTCGCCCAACGAGCGGGCCGACCGCCAGTGGCAGGAGCTGGTGCAGGAGATCCGCGTGGCCCAAACGGGCGTGCAGATCCTCTTCGGCTTCCTGCTGACCGTCGCGTTCACCGCACAGTTCCAGCACCTGGCGCCGGCGGACCGGACGATCTACGTGGTCACCGTCGTCCTGGGGTCCCTGTCCACCGGGGCCCTGATCGGCCCCGTCGCCTTCCACCGCATCGTCGCGGGCCGCCGGATCAAGCCCGAGGCGGTGCGCTGGGCCTCGCGGCTCACCATGGCGGGCATCGTGCTGCTGCTGGCGACCCTTGTCGCGGCCCTGTTCCTCATCCTGCGCGTGGCCGCGGACCACTCCGTCGTCCCGTGGCTGGTGATCGGAGTGCTGGCCTGGTACGTGCTGTGCTGGTTCGCGCTGCCGCTGTGGGTCCGCAGCCGCCATACGCAAGCCCACCCGGGGGGCGCCAGCAGACCAAAGTGACCCTTATGGATCGAGGCCTTGCTACCCTCCTCCCCTTATAGAAGTGTGGTTGAGGAGGGGACGGGCCCACGTGAAGACGATCGGACTGCTGGGCGGAATGAGCTGGGAGTCGACCGCGGAGTACTACCGCCTGCTGAACGAGTTCACCCGGGACCGGCTCGGCGGTCTGCACTCCGCGCGCTGCGTCGTGTATTCGGTGGACTTCGCGGAGGTCGAACGCCTCCAGGCCGAGGGCCGCTGGACCGAGGCCGGCGAGCTGCTGGCAGCGGCCGCCGGGGCGCTGGAGGCGGCCGGGGCCGACCTCGTCCTCCTCTGCACCAACACGATGCACAAGGTCGCCGACCGGGTCCAGGCGGGCATCGGCGTGCCCCTGCTGCACCTCGCCGACGCCACCGCGGACGCCGTGAAGGCGGCGGGCATCGGCCGGGTGGGCCTGCTCGGCACCGCGTTCACCATGGAGCAGGACTTCTACCGCGGGCGGCTGGCTTCGGCCGGACTCGACGTCCGCGTGCCCGACGCCGGCGGGCGTGCCCTGGTGCACCGGGTGATCTACGAGGAGTTGTGCCGGGGCGTCGTCCGCGAGGAGTCGCGCGCCGCCTACCGCGCCGTCATCGAGGCGCTCGCGGCCGACGGCGCCGAGGGGGTCGTCCTCGGCTGCACCGAGATCGAGCTGCTCATCGGCGCCGCCGACAGCCCCGTCCCCGTCTTCCCGACGGCCCGCATCCACGCCGAGGCCGCGGTGACGGCGGCCCTCGCCACCCACGGGTAGCGCGCTTCGCCACGCGGGGCGCCGGCTGCGCGTGGTGTCATACGAGGAGCAGACGGCCGCCGGGCGGGAGGCAAGGGCGCAGGCATGGGCACACCACCGTGGGGCGCGGGAGCACGGGGCGGGGACGTCGCGGGCGTGGCGCACGCCGTCGGCTGTGGCGCGCCGACGGCGAAGGGCATCGCGCCGGGGGCGCCGGGCGGGTCGACGGCGAAGGGCACGCCGTGAGCGGCGGGGACGCCGAAGCGGCGGGCGCCGGCGGGCAGGCGGCGCGCGAGGGCCGGCACGCCGACTGGCTCGAGCTCTTCTTCGACCTGGTCTTCGTCGCGATCGCCGCCCAGGTCTCCCACCAGTTGCACGGCGACCCGGGCCTGCGCGACTTCGCCGTCTTCCTGGGCCTGTACTTCCCGCCCTGGTGGCTGTGGGTGAACCTCACGGTGTCGGCGAACCTCTTCGTCGACGACAGCCCGCGCCGCCGGCTCCTGATGCTGTCCGCCATGTTCTGCATCGCCGTCATGGCCGCCGCCGTGCCCGAGGCCGACGCGGGCCGCGGCTCCGTGTACGCCCTCGGCTACGCCGGGACCCGGCTGGTCCTGCTCGGGCTGTGGTGGCCCGCCACCCGGTACCCGCCGCCGCGGCGCGTCCCGCGCTGGCGCCCGCTGTCGTACTGCCTGGGCTCCGGCGTGCTGTGGGCCGCCTCCGCCGCCGTGCCCGCGCCCTGGCAGTACGCCGTCTGGGGCGCCCTGATCGCCGCCGAGATGGCGCTGCTGCTCACCGCGCGGGGTGCCGCGATGCCCGGCCGCGTGGACACCGGGCACCTCGTCGAACGCGTCGGGCTGGTCGTGATCATCGTGCTGGGCGAGTCCGTCATCGCGCTGGTCACCTCCGCGGACCACGCCTGGACCCTGCGGGCCGGGCTCGTCGGCGGCCTCGGGTTCGTGCTGCTCGCCGCGCTGTGGTGGTCGTACTTCGACTTCGGCTCGACCTCGGCGGAGATCGTCCTCGCCGCCGCCGACGACCGCCGCGCCTATCTCCTGGCCCGCGACATGGGCGGCTTCCTGCACTTCTTCGTGACCGCGGGCGTGCTGTCGATGGCCGCGGGCCTGGCCACCGCCGTCGAGGACGCCGCGCACCCGCACCTGCCGTCCGGCGCCGTATGGGCCCTGGCCGGCGGCCTGGCCCTGTACCACGCGGCCCACGCCGGCATCGCCCTGCGCTACGGCCGCCCGCTGGGCTCGGTCGCGGTGTGGGCCGTCCCCGGCATCGGCGTCCCCCTGCTCGTCCTGTGGGCGGCCGGCCGCCTCACCCCGTGGCTGGTGGTCCTCCTCCTCGCCGCGGAAGCCGTGGCCCACCTGCTGTACGCCCGGGCCGTCCTCCGCCGCCGCCTGGCCGCCAAGGCCGCCGTTGCCCGGGGCGACCGCGCCCGGTAGCCGGTCAGGCGGGCGGTCCGTCCAATCCGGCCAGCAGGCCGGCGACGTCGAGGCCCGTCGCGAGGTACTCCTCGAACACCCGGTTGTTCAGCGCCCAGGGGGACCTCCGCTGCCGGACGGTGGCGATGGCCGCCGCGGCCTCTTGCCCGAACCCCATCAGCGCCTGCGCCACGACCAGGCCGGACCGGTTGTAGCCGGAATGGCAGCGGACCAGGGTGGTCCGGCCTGCGCGCACGGCCCGGCCCACCTCCTCGGCCAGCTGCTGGACCTCCCGGAGCTGCGCCGCGGTGAGCGGTCCGTCGGGGATCTCGGCGAGCCGGTGCTCGACGTCCGGCGCAGGCCCGTGGCCCGGCCGGGTGAACAGGCTGACGACCAGGTCGAACTCGCTGCCCACGACCGCCTGGCGGGTCTCCCCCAGACCATCCGCCCAGTAGTGGCCGCCCATCCAGAGCCCCGGAACGATCTCGTTCCAGGAAGCCTCCGGCGGCTCGGGATCGCCGGACTCCTTGCGGCGCGTCCTCACGGTTGCCCCCTCCTCGACCGAGCCGGTCGTCCGCTCCGGCCCTGCGCTGCCCCTTCGTGCCCCGACTCTCGATGCTCTCGCGAACTTTCCCCCGGCGACAGCGGTTCGGGGGGACGGGCGCGCACGCCACCACCCCGGCGCCGGCCCTGTCCGGGTGGCGCGCGAGTGGTCTGGGCGGCGTTCTAGGCTGGGTTGGGCCGGGGCGTGGGCGCCGGACGGGCGGGGCGTTCGGGGCGCCGCCGGGTGCGGAGGAGGCGTGGGGATGAGCGACACCGCCCGGGTGGCCCTGGCCACCTCGGCCGAGGGGCTGGCCTGGGACACCGACCTGCCCGGGATGCTGGAGGCGCTGCGGGCGCGCGGCCTCGACGCGGTGGCCGCGCCCTGGGACGACGGGGGCTTCGACTGGTCGCAGTGCGACGCGGTGGTCGTCCGCTCGACCTGGGGGTACGCCCGGCGGCGGGCGGCGTACCTGGCCTGGGCCGACGCGGTCGGGGCCGTGACGCGGCTCGACAATCCGGCCGCGGTCCTGCACTGGAACACCGACAAGACCTACCTGCGGGACCTCGCCGGGCACGGCGTGCCCGTCGTCGCGACCCGCTTCATCGCCCCCGGCGAGGCGGTGGTCCTGCCGGAGCGCGGCCAGTTCGTGGTCAAGCCGGCCGTCTCGGCCGGCGCGCAGGACACCGCCCGCTACGGCGAGGAGCACCACGGGCCGGCGGCCGGACACGTCGCCGCCCTGCATGCCGCCGGAGCCACCGCGATGGTGCAGCCGTACCTGGCACGCATCGACGAGGGCGAGCGGGCGCTGGTCTTCCTGGGCGGCGTCTTCAGCCATGCCGTCCGCAAGGGGCCGGTGCTCACCGAGGTCGGGGTCATCGACAACGACCGGGCCCCGCACCCGGATCTGGCGCCGCACCTCCCGACGGCCGCCGAACTGGCCCTGGCCCGGGTCGCGCTGGCCGCCGTGCCGGGGGCGGGCCGGCCGGTGCTGTACGCGCGGGTCGACGTGGCGACCGGCGACGACGGGGAGCCGGTGGTGATGGAGCTCGAACTCGTGGAGCCGGACCTGTTCATGGAGCACGGCGGGGACGCGCTACGGCACTTCGCGGAGCTGGTGTACGACCGGGCGGCAGCGGCCCGCTGACGGCCGTGTGGACGGGATCGGTCGTTACGGGTCAACTCCCTTGGAGGAAAGGGTGATTCCGCGGCCGACGGCACGCCCGGCTGCAACCATGCGGGCATGAACTCACGACCCGTCGCGGCCGCGGTGGCCGCCTTCTCGCTCTTCACCCTCGCCGGCTGCGCCGGCGGCCCCGGCGCGTCCGACTCCCGTGCCGAGGGCGCCGCAGCGGCCGCCGCGGCGCCCGTGGCCCCCGCCGCCTCCGCGCAACCGTCGGCCCCGCCCGCGACGGAGCCCCCCGCGGCCGCGTTCGCGTCGGCGTCGGCTCCGGCGGCCTCCTCGGACTCCCCCGGTGCGGCGCCGTCCTCGCCCGCCGGATTACCCTCCGGCCCCGGGCCCGAGCAGCGCGCCACGTACCTCGCGTCGCTCGACAAGATCGACCCCGAGATCGTCGGCGGCGACGAGGAGCAGGCGGTGGGCCGGGGCCTGGAGCAGTGCCGGTTCATGGCGGGCGAGCAGGACGCCGGCAAACGGCTCGAATCGGCGGCCGGGCGCTTCACCGGCCCCACCCATCCCAACGGCTTCGGCCCGATGAAGAACGTGCTCATCCTGGCGGCCGTGAAGGTCAACCTGTGCCCCGCCGCCTGAGCGGCGGCACTGTCGGACCCGGCCGATAGCCTGGCGGCATGGACGAGTTGGATGCGCTGGACGGGGCGGAAGTGATCGCGTTCGCGGACGCCGGGGCGTTCGAGGCGTGGCTGGCCGAGCACCACACGCGCCACGAGGGCGTGTGGATCAAGATGGCGAAGAAGAGGTCCGGGATCGCTTCGGTCACCGACGACGAGGTGGTCGACATCGGGCTGTGCTACGGGTGGATCTCCGGGCAGCGCCGCTCCCTCGACGAGCGGTACTACCTGCAGAAGTACGTGCCGCGCCGCCCCCGGAGCCTGTGGTCCCAGGTGAACGTGGAGCGGGTCTCGGCGCTCACCGCGCTCGGCCGGATGCGCGAGCCGGGACTCGCCGAGGTGCGCAAGGCGCAGGAGGACGGGCGGTGGGCCGGGGCGTACGCCTCCCAGAGGTCGGCGACGGTGCCGCCGGACGTGGTGGCGGCCCTCGATGCCGAGCCGGAGGCGAAGCGCGCCTTCGAGGCGCTCGACCGGACCGGCCGCTACCTGGTGGTCCTGCCCGTCCTGCAGGCCCTGACGCCCGAGGCCCGGCGGACGCGGATCGAGCGGGCCGTGGCCCTGCTGGCCGAGGGCCGGGAGCGACCGCCGGGGCCGGCGGCGGACCGGTAGCCGAACCACCCTCAGGCGGCCGACGGCCCGGGTGCCGGCGCGCGGCGGACCCGGGCGAGGACGAGGACGGTGTCGTCGGTGGCCGCCTCGGGCAGCAGCTCGCCGAGGATGCGGTCGGCCGCCTCCTCCAGCGAGCCGACCGGCCCGGCCAGCCGGCTGCGCAGCGCGTCGATCCCGGTGTCGATGTCCTGGCCCCGCGCCTCGACGAGGCCGTCGGTGTACAGGGCCACGGTGGCGCCCTCGGGGAGCTCGGCCCCGGTCGTCCGGTAGGCCACGCCGCCGACCCCCAGGGGCACCCCGGGCCCGTGGGCGAGCGCCTGCACCGTGCCGTCCGGGCACCGGACCAGGGGCGGGGGGTGGCCCGCGTTCGCCATGAGGGCGCGACCGGTGTGCGGGTCGTAGAGCAGGATCAGGCAGGTCGCCCAGTCGATCCCCGCCTCCTGGGCGCAGTCGTCGAGCTCGGCGAGCAGCGCCGCGGGGTCCCGGACGTGGCGGGCCAGCGCCTTGGCGGTGATCCGCAGCCGTCCCATGGCCGCGGCGGCGGGGACCCCGTGGCCCATCACGTCGCCGACGACGAGGGCCACCCGGCCGTCGGGCAGGGCGATCGCGTCGTACCAGTCGCCGCCGACCTGGGTGACGCGGCTTCCGGGCAGGTAGCGGTGGGCGATGTCGACGTACGGGCCGGCGGCCGGGGCGCTGGGCAGGAGGGCGCGCTGGAGGGTGAGCGCGATGTCCTGGACCCGGCCGTACAGGCGGGCGTTGTCCAGGCAGAGGGCGGCGCGGGAGGCGAGTTCGCCCGCGAGGCTGAGGTCTTCCTCGGCGAAGGCGGGGCGGTCCGCCGAGCGGCCGAACAGGGCGATGCCCTGCACGGTGCCGCGGGCGATGAGCGGGGCGATGAGGACGCAGGCCAGCCCGCTGTCCAGGAGCAGCTGTGCGCGTTGCCGGTGGGGGACGTTGCGGGTGATGAACTCCTCGTTGACCGGCACGGACAGGGGACGGCCGGTGCTGAGCATCCGGTGGATGCTGGAGCCGGGCCGGTACGTCACCTTCTCCAGGCCGCTCACCAGCTCGACGGCGGGCTCGGGGAGGGTGGTGCCGGAGGCGATCCGGCGGGTCGACAGCGGCAGCAGCGGGTCGAAGTCCGCGGTCTCGTCCATCCACTCGACGAGTTCGACGATGCAGGCGTCGCTGAAGTCGGGCACGGCCGCCCCGACGAGCTCGCGCGCGGTGACCTCGAGGTCGAGGGTGGTTCCGATGCGCGCCGCGGCCCGGTCCAGCAGGGCGAGGCGCTGGCGGGCGGCGCTCGCCTCGAGGATGGCCCGCTCGCGGTCGGTGACGTCGACGACCAGTCCGCCCAGGCCGCGCCGGGTGTCGCCCGCGCCGCTCAGCGGGAAGAAGCTCACCGAGCGGACCTGGTCGCGGTCGGGGCGCCCCGGTGTGCGCAGGCCCACCAGGGCGGCGATGACGGGCCGGTCCTCGCGGGCCACGGAGCGCAGCATCCGCTGGAACTCTCCGTCGTCCGAGGTGAGCATCACGTCGGTCACGCGGCGGCCGAGGTGGTCGGCGACGGGGACCCCGTCCATGTCGGCCAGGGCCTGGTTGAGGTGGACGTAGCGCAGTTCCTCGTCGAGCATGACCAGGCCGATCGGGCAGGTCTCGAAGAGGGCGTCGAGGAAGGCGAGGTTGGTCTTCACCCGGTCCAGCTCCGCTCCGCGGCTGGCCAGGCACAGCACCGCGGAGCGGCCCGCCGGGTCGGTCAGCGGGAAGGCCCGGAAGCCGCAGTCGAACGTCTCGCCGTCCCGGTGCCGGGCGGGCATGCGCACGCGCCAGTACCCGAGGGTGCGGGCCCGCTCGGCGAGCCGGTCGGCGCCGCCGGGGGCGCCCTGCGCGGGCTCGGGGAAGAGCAGGCCCGCGGGCCGGGCCAGCACCGCGTCGGCCGGGTACCCGAAGAGGCTCTGTGCTCCGGGGCCCCAGTAGCGGATGCGGTCCTCGTCGTCGATGCCGAAGACGGCCACCGCCACGTGCTCCAGCAGGGCGCCCGGTTCGGACCGGATCGGGCCGGGGTCCTGCTCTCCCCCCAGCCGGTCCGGTGGCATCGCCGGCCCCCTTCTGCGCGCCCCGCGCGGGTGGCTGTCCGGTACCCGCGCGGCAGGCGCGGCGCGGGTCGCTCCCTCAATTCTGCCCGGCATCGGCCGCACCGGACATTCCGGCGGCGCACGGCAGGGCGCCCCGTTGCCCGCCCGGGGCCGTTCCGGCAGGTCGGGGGCGGTTTCCCGGACGGTACGGCGACGGGCGACGGGCAACCCGTCGACCTGCTGCCCGGGGCGGGGACAGGCTGAAGCCGCCGGAAGCCGCCGGGCCCGAAGCCGCCGGCACGGCACCGGCCCGTGCACACCACCGTGCACACCTGCACACCTGCACACCTGCACACCTGCACACCTGCACACCTGCACACCACCGTGACCGCACCGCGGGAACACAGCCTTCAGGGGGACACACCATGCGCAAGACGATCCGCGGCGCCGCCGCACTCGCCACCGCCGCCGCGGCCGTCGTGGCCCTGGCCGGGGCCGCCGACGCCAGGCCCGCCGACGACTGGGCCGGCTGCCCGGACGGAGCGGTGTGCATATACCCGCAGAACCAGAACCCGGCCGTGGCGCCGAGCCAGATCTTCTACAGCTACGGGGCCCACAAGCTCTTCGACCAGTACGGCAACCACTGGGTCCTCAACAACCAGTACGGCGGCGCGACCGCGAGCCTGTGCACCGGCTCCAACGGCACGGGCTGCGGCGGCCCCATCGCCCAGGGAACCGGTGTCTACGCCGACCTCGGCCCGATCAACTCGATCACCCTCAACCGGCCGTAGCCGCCGGCTCGTTCGGACAGCCTTCCGGATCCGCCGCCCGGCGGGGCCCGGAAGGCTGCCGTCCTGCACTGTTTTCCGCCATGCCGTATGCAGCGCGCGTTCCGCCGTCCGACCCCCGCGGTAGCCTGGGCCCGCCATCTCACGACCCGGTCGCGCACTGCCATGGGGGATGCCGTGGGGGATGCCGTAGGGGACCCGCCGCCGGAGCCGGCGTCGGCCGAAGTGCCGTCGTTCCCCGCCCGGTTACGGCGGCTGCGGGTGCAGCGCGGCCTGTCGCTGGCGGGCCTGGCCCGGCAGACGCACTACAGCAAGGGCTACCTCAGCAAGATCGAGACCGGCGCCAAGCGCGTCACCCTCGACGTGGCGCTGCGCTGCGACCGGGTCCTGGAGGCGGAGGGTGCGCTGGTGCGGCTGGCCCGGGAGGCGGAGGCGCAGGCCGCCCGCGCCGCCGCGGGCGGGGCCGGCCCGCCGGCGCCGGCCGGCGGGCCGCAGGCGGAGGGCGAGTGCCCCTACCGGGGGCTGGCGGCCTTCACCCCGCAGGACGCGGGCCGGTTCTTCGGGCGGGAGCGGGCCACGGCCGCGCTCGTCGAGCGGGTCTTCGAACGGATCGGCAGCGGCCCGCTGGTCCTGGTCGGCAGGTCCGGCGCCGGCAAGTCCTCCCTGCTGAGCGCGGGCCTCGTACCGGCGCTCGGGCGCGGCGGCGGCTTCCCGATGGCCGGGGCCGACGGCTGGCCGGTCGTACGGTTCACCCCGACCGCGCGTCCGCTCCAGGAACTGCTGGACTGCACCGCGAAGGCGCTGGGCGGCGACCTCGGTCTCACCGCGCAGGAGGTGCGGGAGCGGCCGGAGGGGCTCCTGGAGGCCGTGCACCGCCTGTCGGACGGTACGCCGGCCGGCCCCGGGGAGGCGGGGTCCGGCGTGCGGCCGGTAGTGCTCGTCGACCAGTTCGAGGAGGTTTTCACCCTCTGCGGTGACGGGGACGAGCGGCGCGCCTTCGTCCGGGTGCTGTGCGCCCTGGCCGCGGCCCGGCCGGGGGACGCTCCGCGGCCCCGGCACCCCGATCCGGCCGTTGTCGTGATCGGCGTACGGGCCGACTTCTCCGGGGCCTGCCTGGACCTGCCCGAGCTGGTCCCCGCCTTCACCGACGGGCTGTTCGTCCTGCCGCCGATGTCCGTGGCGGAGCTGCGGGAGGCCGTCGTGCGCCCGGCGGAGCTCGCCGGGCTCACCCTCGAAGCGGGCCTGGTACCGCTGCTGCTGCGCGACGCCGGGGTCGCCCCGGACGGTGCGCCCGGGTCCGGCTCCGCTCCCGCCGGGGCGCTGCCGCTGGTCTCGCACGCGCTGCTGGCGACCTGGGAGCGCCGGGAGGGGGCCGCCCTGACCGTCGCGGGCTACGAGCAGACCGGCGGCATCCAGGGCGCCGTGGCGCAGAGCGCCGAGGGTGTGTTCGCCGGGCTGTACCCGGCCGAGCAGCGGATGCTCCGCCGGATCCTGGTGGCGCTGGTCCACGTCGCCGACGGGGCGGCGGCGACCCGGCGCCGTCTGGAACGGGCCGCCCTGCTGGAGCAGCTGGCCGACCCGGCCCCCGCCGCGCGGGCCCTCGACGCGTTCGTGCAGGCCCGGCTGATCACTGCGGACCGCGACACCGTGGAGATCGCGCACGAGGCCCTGCTGCACGCATGGCCCCGGCTGCGCGGCTGGATCGACGCCGACCGGGCCGGGCTGCTGGTCCACCGCCACCTGGCCGGGGCCGCCGAGGAGTGGGAGCGGGAGGGCCGCGACCCGTCGGTCCTGTACCGCGGGACCCGGCTGGAGAACGCCCTCTCCTGGGCGGACGGCCTCGGCGGCCGCAGCCCGCTCACGCCGCTGGAGGCCTCGTTCCTGCGGGCCGGGCGGGCCGCGGAGGACGCCCGGCGGGCGCAGGCCCGGCGGCAGGTCCGCATCCGGCAGCGGATGCTGGCCCTGCTCCTCGTCCTGCTGGCCCTCGCGCTGACCGCGGGCGCCGTCGCGTACCGGCAGCGGGCGGGTGCACTCGGCCAGGAGCGCGCCGCCCGCTCGGAGGCGCTGGCCGCGCAGTCGGCGGCCCTGGCGGCCGGCCGGCCCGAGGAGTCGATGCGGCTGGCGCAGGAGGCGTACCGCACCCAGGCCACGGCGGCGGCGCGCGGGGCCCTGCTGAGCACACAGGCACAGCCCTTCCTCACCCGGCTCGGCGGTCACAGCGGCCCCGTCAACGCGGTGGTCTTCGGCCCCGGCAACGGGCTGCTGGCAACGGCCGGTTCCGACGGGAAGGTCCTGCTGCGCCGGGTCTCCGACCGCCGGACGACGGCGACGCTGACGGTGCCGGGCCGGGTCCGTGCGCTCGCCTTCGCCCCCGACGGGCGCACCCTCGCGGCGACGTCCACCGAGGGTCCCGTACGGCTGTGGGACACCGCCGGGCGCCCGGCGGCCGTTCTGGAGCCTGACACCGCCGACGCACGGGCCGTGGCGTTCTCGCCCGACGGGCGCACCCTCGCCGTCGCGGCCGCCGACGGCACCGTACGGCTGCACGATCCGACGGGCGGCGCGGCCGGCCCGGACGACACGGGCCGCCCGGCCACGGCCCCGGCCACAGCCCCGGCCGCGGTCCTGGCCGGCCACACCGGCAGGGTCGACGCGCTGGCGTACGCGCCGGACGGCCGCACCCTCGCCTCGGCGGGCTCCGACGGCACCGTCCGGCTGTGGGACCCGGCCACGGCCAAGGAGCTCGCGGTCCTGCGGGGCCATGCCGGCGAGGTGCTGGGCGTGGCGTTCTCTCCCGACGGGCGGAGCCTGGCCAGCGGCGGCGGCGACCGGACCGTGCGGCTGTGGGACGTGGCCGGGCGGCGGACGACGGCCACTCTGACGGGGCACAACGACGACGTCAACGCGGTGGCCTGGACCCCGGACGGCACGACGGTCCTCGGCGCCGGCGGCGACGGCACCACCCGGCTGTGGGACGTGCCGAGCGGCCGCCTGGTGTCGACGCTGTCCGGACACACCGACTACGTGCTCGCCCTCGCCGTGGACGCGGCGGGCACGACGCTCGCCACGGCCGCCTTCGACCAATCGGTGGTGCTGTGGGACCTGCGCGGCGCGGCGCTGACCGCCCGCCCCTTCACCGAGGTCCGGCACGCCGCGTACAGCCCGGACGGCAGGCTGCTGGCCACGGCCGGCGGCGACCGCACGGTGCGGCTGTGGGACGTGCCCGGGCGGCGGCCGGCCGCGGCGCTGGAGGGCCATACGGGCACGGTGTACTCGGTGGCGTTCGCGCCGGACGGGCGGGTGCTGGCCTCGGCGGGCTCGGACGGCACGGTCCGGCTGTGGGACGTCGCCGCGCACCGGGCGCTGGCCACGCTGCCCGGCCACGGCGGCATCGTGTTCGCGGTGGCGTTCTCCCCGGACGGCCGCACCCTGGCCTCGGCCGCCTCCGACCGCACGGTCCGGCTGTGGGACGTGGCCGCACGCGCCCCGCTGGCCACGCTCACCGGCCACACGGACTTCGCCAACGACGTCGCGTTCAGCCCCGACGGGGCCACCCTGGCCAGCGCGGGCGACGATCTGACCGTACGGCTGTGGGACGTGGCGGGGCGCCGGCCGCTGGCCACGCTCACCGGCCACGCGGGCGCGGTCCGGGCCGTCGCCTTCGGCCCGGACGGGCGGACGCTGGCCAGCAGCGGCAACGACGGCACCGTACGGCTGTGGGACGCCCGGCGGCATGCCGCCCTCGCGGTGCTGTCCGGCCCCGCCGGCTCCGTACGCGCCCTCGCCTTCTCCCCCGACGGACGGATGCTGGCCGCCGGCGGCAACGACCGCACGGTACGGCTGTGGGACGTGCCCGGACGGCGGC
Organism: Streptomyces sp. NPDC046876; assembly: GCF_040645035.1. NCBI lineage: Bacteria > Bacillati > Actinomycetota > Actinomycetes > Kitasatosporales > Streptomycetaceae > Streptomyces > Streptomyces sp. NPDC046876. Next base: position 82,029 of record NZ_JBEYXK010000021.1, read on the forward strand.
TGTGGGCCGCGCTCGCGGGCCACGGGAACGCGGTGTGGGGCGTGGCCTTCTCCCCCGACGGCCGGACGGTGGCCAGCAGCGGCAGCGACGGCACGGTGCGGCTGTGGAACACCGATCCGGGGGCCCGGCTCGCGCAGATCTGCCGGCTGCGCACGCCGTCGGCACCGACGGCGGTCCCGGTGGCGGCACCGGCGGCGGCGGAGTGCGGCGAACAGCCCTGATCGGCAGGGGTTTCCCGCAGGGTTTCCCGTTGCCCGTACGAGTGGTGCGCCCTCGGGATCTCGACGCGCCGGGCGCCGCCGCGCCAGGCTCTCGTGGCACGGGCGGTGACGGCGCGTCACCGCCGCTCGAGCGAAACGGGGTCCTCCATGCTGCGCCGGTCCGGTGCCCTCGGCACACTCATCGCACTCCTGGCCCTCCTGCTGTGGGCGCCCCCGGCGCCCGCCGCGGCCCCGGCGGCGGCCGACGGCTCGTGCCGGGTCCTGGCGCCGGGCGCCTCCGCGGCCGAGCGGGCCGTCGCCGCCGCGTGCGAGCAGGTCGCGGCCGGCGTCTGGTACAGCTGGGGCGGGGGCCACGGCCCCCAACCGGGCGCCACGTACGGTCAGGTGGACCCTACCGACCCGGCCAGCGAGCACGATCCCGAACGGCTCGGCTTCGACTGCTCGGGCCTGATCCGGTACGCCTACGCGCAGGCCGCCGGCTCGGACCTCCTCGACGGGACGGCCTCGGCCCAGTACTACACGCACCGTGCGGCCGAGCGCTTCACGGCCGACCGGGGGCTCGCCCCGCTGCTGCCGGGCGACCTGCTGGTGTGGGGCACTTCCGAGGACCTGCACCACATCGCCCTCTACCTGGGCGCGGGCCGGATGGCGGAGGCCCGGCAGTCGGGGACGAAGCTGATGGTCAGTGACGTCCGGCTGGGCGGCGACTACTACGGGGCGGTGCGCGTCAACACCGGTCTGGTGAACGGGTCCCTCTTCCGGACGTGGGGCACGGGCGTGTGGACCAAGGAGCTGCCGTCGACCGCGGCGGCGCGGGTGTACGCCTTCCCGGGACCGACCACGATCCGGGTGCAGTGCCAGAAGCACGCGGAAACCGTGACCTCGGACGGCTACACCAACGACGCCTGGTCGTACCTCCCCGACTACCGGGCCTGGGTGACGAACATCTACATCCAGGGGCCCGCCTGGCTGGACGGCGTACCCACCTGCACCTTCTGACCCGGCGCGGATGCCCGGGCGGCCCCCGGGCAGGCCGTACGATCCCCCTTCCTCCCCATTTCCCCCCTTCTCCCTCCCCCGCTTCTCCCCCACCTTCCGCCCCTTTCCCCGCAGTTCACCGCAGTCGAGGAGCACAGTGCGTCCGTCCCCCCACCGCCGTCCGACCATCGGCGCCGTCCTGCTGGCCGTGACGGCCGCCGCCCTCGCGCCGGCGGCCACCGCCCACGCCGTCGCCGGATCCCCACCCGCCGCGGTCGCAGCCCCGGCGCCGGCCCCGGCGCCCGATGCCGAGGCCCTCGTCCGGGCGTTGCGCAACACGACCGCCGCCGGGGCGCCCGGCGCCATGGCCCGCTTCACCGGTCCGGGGCGGGTGCTGGCCCGGGCGGTGGGCGTCCGGGACCGGTCCACGGGCGCCCCCATGGACCCGCAGGCCCGCTTCCGGATCGGCAGCGTCACCAAGACCTTCTCCACCGTCGTGCTGCTCCAGCTGGTGGCCGAGGGCCGGCTGGGGCTGGACGACCCGGTGGTGCGCCACCTGCCCGGGCTGCTGCCCGACGACCGGATCACGGTGCGCCACCTGCTGACCCACCGCAGCGGGCTCGCGGACTACACGGAGGCGATGTTCGCGCGGACCGTGCCCGGCTTCGAAGCCGTCCGCACCAGGGTGTTCGCCCCGCGCGAGCTCGTGGACCTCGCTCTGCGCGAGCCGAGGACCTCCGAGCCGGGCGCCGCGTACGGGTACTCGAACACCAACTTCATGGTCGTCGGCATGCTCGTCGAGAAGGTCACCGGGCACCCGGTGGGCCGGGAGTACGAGGACCGCATCATCAGGCCCTTGAAGCTGCGCGACACCTCGTACGTGCACCCGGCCACCGCCGTGCGGGGCCGGCACGTGCGCGGCTACCTCCACCCCGACGAGGCCGGGGCCCCCCTGGTGGACTCGACCGAGCAGACGGCGTCCTGGGCGCAGGCCGCCGGAGCGATGATCTCCAACCCGGCGGATCTGAACACCTTCGTGTCCGCGCTGCTCGGCGGCCGGCTGCTGCCGGCGCGCCTGATGGACGCGATGCTCGCCATGAGCCCGGTCGATGCCGCCGGCACCCGGTTCTACGGACTCGGGCTGCGCCGGTACGACCTGTCGTGCGGGGTGTCGGTGTACGGCCACACGGGCACGGTGCAGGGCTACTACACCTACGCCTTCGCCACGCGGGACGGCCGGCGCTCGCTGGCCGCGATGGCGAACACCTCCAACCGGGGTGAGGCCAACACCGCCCTGGGCGGCACGCTGGAGGCGGCGTTCTGCGGGACACGGGCGGCGGCCCCGGCAGCCGGGCGCGGCTTCGCGGTCCGGGCGGAGCCGGACCTGCCGGAGCGCGGCTGAGGCCGGACACCCCGACCAGGGGCCTGCGACCGGCGCTCCCACGGGGGTGGGGCGCCGGTCGGGCCGCGGTTCTCACACGAGGTGGCGGCGGCGGTGCAGCAGGGCCGCGGTCAGGGCGAGCAGGGCTGCGGCGAGGCCGAGGTAGACCACGGTGTCGAGCGCCTGGAAGGTCCAGAAGTCGGAGCTCGGGTAGACCTTGTGGACGCGGCCGACGTAGCCGTGCTCGGCCATGCAGGCGCGCAGTTCCTCGCCGGAGAACGCGCAGCTCTCCAGCGGGTGCTGGGCACCGTCGGGGGTGAGGTAGCGGTAGCCGGCGGACCAGGCGCTGCCGATGAGCTGCTTGGGCGTCATGCCCGGGGTGATCCGGTCGGTGGGGGTGACGAAGTCGCGGCGGAAGAGGGTCAGGAAGGCGGTGGTGCCCAGGACCGCGACGGCCGTCAGGCCCATGGCCGGGAGGGTGCGGCGGACGAGGAGGCCGATCGCGGTGCCGGCGGACAGCGCGAAGAGGGAGCAGGCGACGGCGGCGGGGCCGGAGCCGTTGAGGATGTACGGGTCGTGCCAGTAGACGCCGTTCTGCATGTTGGAGATCGGCGCCCACCACCAGGCGAGGAGGGCGGCGAGGGCGGCGGAGACGACGGCGGCGCAGAGGGCGGCGAGGCCGAAACGGGCGGCGAACCAGCTGCGGGCGCCGACGCCTTGGGTGAGGGCGACCTTGACGGTGCCCCGTTCCAGTTCGCGGCCGATCAGCGGGGCGCCCCAGAACATGCCGATGACGGCGGGCAGGAGCACGGAGACGGTGCCCAGGACCCGGATGCCGGGGGTGTGCTCGAAGACGGCCACCTCGGTGGAGGTGCGGCAGACGCCGTTCCAGCCCTTGCAGGAGGTGAGGTCGTGGCCGCCGACCGCCGCCATGAGGTCGGCGCGTTCCAGGACGACCCAGACCGCGCAGCCCGCGACGAGCAGGAGGCCGGCCAGGATCAGCAGGCGCTGCTGGCGCCAGGCGAGCCAGAGGGTGCCGTTCATGCCGCGGCTCCCGTCTGCGCGGCGGGCCGGGCCGGGGCCGCGGCCGACGGGGGCGGGTCCGTGCGGGACGTGGAGCGCAGGTGGGCGAGGAGGAGTTCCTCGAGCGAGGGGGTGGCGGTGATCCAGCGCCCGTCGGCGCCTGCCGGGAGGGCCGAGCCGGGTGCGTTGCGGATGACCGCGGTCACCTGGCGGCCGGTGGTGGTCGCCTGGACGACGGCGGAGCGGTCGGCGCCCGGGGGCAGGCCGTCGGACGTGGCGGGGTCGGCGCGGCCGGTGAGGCGGGTGTAGGCCTCCCGCAGGTCCTGGGTGTCGCCCGCGAGCCGGATGCGGCCGTCCTGGAGGAGCAGGACGTGGTCGCAGACGTTCTCCAGCTCGGGCAGCACGTGTGAGGAGATCACGACGGTGATGCCGCGGTCGGCGACCTCGGCCATGAGCAGGCCCATCACCTCGTGGCGCGCCAGCGGGTCCAGGTCGGCGAGCGGCTCGTCGAGCAGCAGGAGGTCGGCCTGCTTGCCGAGGGCCAGGGCGAGGGCGACGCGGGTGCGCTTGCCCCCGGAGAGGGTGCCGACGCGGGCGGTGAGGGGGATGCCGCCGTCGCGGACGAGGCGTTCGGCCTTGTCCTGGTCCCAGCGGCGGCCGCCGAGCCTGCGGCCCACGGCGAGGGTGTCCTCGACGGTGAACGTGGGGTAGAGGGGCCGGTCCTGGGCGACGAAGGCCGTACGGTCGCGGGCCTCGCGGCTGCCGGGGGCGGCGCCGAAGACCCGTATCTCGCCGCCGGTGGGCCGCAGCAGGCCGGTCATCAGGTGGAACAGGGTGCTCTTGCCGGCCCCGTTGGGGCCGACGAGCGCGGCGATGCGGCCCGGCGGGAGCTCGAACGTGCAGTCCCTCAGGGCCTTCTTCCCCCGGTAGGCGTGTTCGGTCGCCGTTGCCCGGAGCGCCGGGACGGCGGTCGGGTCGTTCACGTGGTGTCCTCTCGTGACGGTGCGTCCGCGCCTGGTCGGGGCGCGGGCGCGGGGGCCGTCGTCTCGGCGAGTGCCGCCTCGACGAGGGCGAGGATGTCGGCGCGCCCCAGTCCTGCCGCCTGGGCCCTGGCCGTCCAGGCGAGGAGCTCGGCGCGCAGGGGCGAGTCGGCCGCGGCTTCGGGGCGCGACAGGGAGCGGGTGACGAAGGTGCCCCGGCCCGGGCGGGGTTCGACGAGTCCCTCGCGCTCCAGCTCGCGGTAGGCCTTCAGGACGGTGTTGGGGTTGATCGCGGTCGCCTCGACGACGGCCCGGGCCGTGGGCAGCCGGTCCCCCGGTTCCAGCACGCCCAGTCTGAGCGCCTGCTTGACCTGGTTGACGAGCTGCAGGTACGTGGCGACCCCGCTGTGCCGGTCCACCTGGAACTCGATCATCGTCCGCCCCACCCCTGCACCATTCCACTAATGTGTTAGTGGAATGGTGCAGCGATGAGTGAGGGTACGTCAAATCGAGGCGTGACGAGGGGAGGAGGTCTCGAAAGGGCGAAGGGGAACGGCCGGTCGGTGCCGGCTCAGGCGTCCAGCGGGAGCCGGGCCACCAGGCGGGCGCCCTGCGCGGAGTCCTCGACGGCGAGGGTGCCGCCGAGGCGGGTGGCGATGTCGCGGGCTATGGCGAGGCCGAGCCCGGTGCCGCCCTCGTCGCGGCTGCGGGCGTCGTCGAGGCGGGTGAAGCGCTCGAAGACGCGCTCGCGGTCCTCGGGGGCGATGCCGGGGCCGTCGTCGCGGACCTCCAGGACGGCGGTGCCCCGCGCGGCGTCGGCGCGCAGCGAGAGCCGGACGCGCTGCCCGGCGTGGCGCTGGGCGTTGTCGAGGAGGTTGGTGACGAGGCGGGAGAGCCAGAGGGTGCTGCCGCGTACGGTGGCCTCGTCGGCTATCTCCAGCTCGACGGGGATCCGGTCGCCGCGCCGCGCCCGGGCGGCCTCCCGGGCCACGTCGGCGAGGTCGACCGCCTCGGCGGGCGCCGGCTCAGAGGTGTCGAGGCGGGCCAGCAGGAGCAGGTCGGAGGCGAGGTCCTGGAGCCGGACGGTGTCCTCCAGGGCGCCGCCCACCAGCTCGCCCCACAGGGCGGGATCGGGGTGGGCCTGGGCGACCTCCAGCTGGGTGCGCAGCACGGTGATCGGGCTGCGCAGCTCGTGCGAGGCGTCGGCGATGAACCGGCGCTGGCGGATCCCGGCCGCCTCCAGCCGGTCCAGGGTGGCGTTCATCGTGGCGGCGAGCCGGGCGATCTCGTCCTGGCTGCGCGGGACGGGCACGCGCCGGTGCAGGTCGCGTTCGCTGATCTCGGCGACCTCGGCGCGGATCGCCTCGACGGGGCGCAGCGCCCAGCCCGTGACCCGCCAGGTCACGAACCCCACCGTGAGCACGAGCAGCGGTACGGCGACGGCGAGCGCGGCGGTGATGGTCTCGTCCGCGGTGTCGGCCTGCCGCAGCGAGGTGCCCGCGTAGACGGTGACCAGCCCCTGGCCGGTGACGGTGGTGACCTGGACGACACGGTGGCGGTGCTCGCCGCGGGCGGGCGCCGCCTTCCAGGTGCCGCGCACGGTGCCCGGTTTGCCCGGGCGGACGGGGGTGAGGGCGGGCCGGCCGAGCAGGTCGGGGCTGGCCGCCAGGACGCGGCCCCTGGCGTCGACGACCTGGAGGAAGTCGGCGCCGCGCCCCGGGGTCAGTACGGGTTCGAGCCGGCCCGAGGCGGCCAGGGCGGCGGTGGCGAGGGCCTGCTGTTCGGCGTCGGCCTGGGCCCCGCGCACCAGGTTGCCGTCGAGCACGCCCAGCAGGGCGAAAGCGGCTGCGCCGAGCGCGAGGGCCACCACGGTCGTGGCGCCGAGCGTGGCCCGGGCGCGCACGGAGCGGGGGCGCAGCCGGCGGGCCGCCCGCAGGGCCCGGGCGGCGAGGCGGCGCAGGGCCGCGGCCGGGCGGGGGCGGGATTCAGCCACCGTCGGCCGCCAGCCGGTAGCCGGCGCCGCGGACGGTCTCCACCGCGGAGCGCCCGAACGGCGTGTCGATCTTCCGGCGCAGTGCGCTGACGTGGACCTCGACGACGTTCAGGTCGCCCTCGTACGCCGAGTCCCAGACGTTCTCCAGTATTTCCCGTTTCGGTACGACTTCCCCGGCGCGCCGGGCCAGGTACTCCAGCACCGCGAACTCGCGGGAGGTGAGCCGGGCCACGACGGCGCCGCGGGTGCACAGCTGCCGGGCCGGATCGATCACCAGGTCGCCGAACTCCATGACCTGCGGGCTGCGCCGGCCGGTGCGCCGGATCAGGGCGCGCAGCCGGGCGACGAGGACGACGTACGAGAACGGCTTGGACAGGAAGTCGTCGGCGCCGGTGTCGAGGGCCTCGGCCTCGTCGTACTCCCCGTCCTTGGCGGTGAGCATCAGGATCCCCGACTCGCAGCCGCTCGCGCGCAGCCGGGCACAGACCCGGTAGCCGTTGAGGCCGGGCAGCATGATGTCGAGGACGATGGCGTCGTAGTCGTGCTCGGCGGCCAGCCACAGGCCCTGCAGGCCGTCGTGGGCGACATCCACCGAGAAGCCCTCGGCCTGCAGCCCCCGCTGCAGGGCTGCGGCGAGCCGCTTCTCGTCCTCGACCACCAGTACGCGCATGGGGACCAGGTTCTCAGGTCGCGCGGCCGGGTTGCTGAAGGGGTCTTCAGCCTCCTTCAGCGGGGCTTCAGCTTCCGGCGGGCAGGATCGCGCGGGCCGGGCACGGTGTCCGGAGAACGCGAGGAGGAGTCACATGACTCAGTCCAGTCCCCAGCCCTCGGAATCCGCGACGGACGCGGAGGAGACGAAGGCGGCAGCCGCCGCGGGCCAGGGCCGTGCCCGCCTGGTGCGGCTGGTCCGCGAGGGCCGTACCCGCTGGGTGGCGCTCGGGCTGGTCGTCGCGGTCGGCGGCGGGGCCGCCGCGGTGGCGGTGGCCGAGCACCACCACGGCGGGCAGGGTCACGCCCGTTTCGCGGCCGAGGGCCGGGAGCACGGGCACGGCGGGAAGCCGGCGGACGGCCCGTTCGAGGGCAAGCGGCACAAGAGCGGGAAGCCGGCGATCGTCGACGGCAAGCGCGGCTGGCCGGCGCCGGCCGCCCCGGGGCAGCGGGCGGGCGGCGGCCTGAAGGCTCCGGCGCCGCTCCCCTCGCTGCCGGCGGGCCAGGCCCTGGAGAAGGCGGCCGCGGCCGTGGAGGGCGGCAAGGTCGAGGCGCTGCGGTCGATACCCCAGGAGGGCGGCAAGAGCGGCTGGCTGGCCGTGGTGATCGGGCCCGACGGGGTGCGGCACGCGGTCACGCTGTCCGGTGAGGACGGCACGGTCACCGGCAACACCGTGGCCGGCAAGGGGCTGCGCGCCGGCCGCTGACGCCACGCCGGCGGGCCGGGCGGGCGGGCGTTCAGGCCTCCCGTCCGGCCTCCGTCGCGGCGAGCTGGCGGCACAGCACCCGGCAGGCCGACAGCACGTGTTCCTCGGCGGCCTCCTGGGCCGCCCGCCCGTCGCCGGCGCGCAGGAGCCGTACGAGCTCACGGTGCTCCTCGACGACGGCCGCGCGGTAGTCCGCGTGGCCGAGGCGGACGCGCGTGAGCTGGTAGAGGTGGACCTGCGAGCGGATGCCGGCCCAGCCGTCGTACAGGCGGCGGTTGCCGGCGAGTCGGTGGATCCGGTCGTGGAAGTCCAGGTCGAGGGCGAGGAGCCGCGGGCCGTCCGCGCCGCGGGCGAGCTCCGCCGCCATCGCATCGACGCGCGCGTCGAGCTCGGCGGTGTCCTGCGGGGCCGCCCGCTCGGCGGCGAGGCGGGCGGCGAGGCGGTCCAGGGCGGCGCGGACCGCGTAGAGCTCCTCCGCCTCCTGTGCGGTGACCTCGATGACGTTCGTACCGCGGTGCCAGGCGCTGCGGGTGAGCCCCTCGCGCGCGAGGACGGCCAGGCCCTCGCGGACCGAGCCGCGGCTGATGTCCAGCGACTCGGCCAGCTCGACCTCGCGCAGCGGGGCGCCGGGCGGGAAGTGCCCGGCGAGGATCGCCTCGCGGATCCGGTCGGCGGCCTCCTCGGCCAGCCCGCGGCGGCGGGCGCGGCCCATGCCGCCGCCCGAGGTGATGTCCATATGTCGAATGTTGACATTGATAGGCCGGTGCGGTCAAAGTCGGACAGCGAGCCGAAGGAGACCGCAATGACCGCGATGAACCGACCTGAGGTGCGCCCGGTGGGCCGGGTGGGCCGGGGCGTCCTGGTGACCGGTGCGTCCCGGGGCATCGGGCGGGCGATCGCCGCCGCCTTCGCCCGGGGCGGGGACCGGGTGGCCGTGCACTGCTCGACCCGGCGCGCCGATGCGCTGGACACCCTCGCCGCGCTGGAGGGGGATGGGCACGTGCTCGTCGAGGGCGACCTCACCGACCCGGTGCGCGTGGAGGCCCTCGTCGACGAGGCGGCCGAGGCGCTGGGCGGGGTGGACGTGCTGGTCAACAACGCCGCGGTGATGGTCCGCCACCCCCTGGCCACCACCGCGTACGCCGCCTGGCAGGAGGCCTGGCAGCGCACTGCGGCGGTGAACCTCTTCGGTGCGGTGAACGTCAGCTACTGCGCCGCCCGGCGGATGATCGACGAGGGCCGGGCGGGCCGCATCGTCAACGTCGGGTCGCGCGGGGCGTTCCGCGGGGAGCCCGACCATCCCGCGTACGGGGCCACCAAGGCGGCGCTGCACGCGTTCGGGCAGTCGCTGGCCGTCTCGCTCGCGCCGCACGGGATCGCGGTCGCCTCGGTGGCGCCGGGCTTCGTCGCCACCGAGCGGGTCGCGGACCGGCTCGCCTCCGCCGAGGGTGGGGCCATCACCGCGCAGAGCCCGTTCGGGCGGGTCGCGGAGCCGGAGGAGGTGGCCTCGGCCGTCCTCTACCTCGCCTCCCCCGAGGCGACGTGGTCCTCGGGCACCATCCTGGACGTCAACGGCGCCTCCTACCTCCGCACCTGACCACCACCCAAACCGGGCGCTCCCTGTCCAGCCCCACCCCCTTCCGAGCCGGGGCCCGGCACTTTCAGCCTCGCCCCCTTCCGAAGCCGGGGTCCGGCACTTTCAGCCTCGCCGGCGTTTGAGTGGGGGTCCCCCCGGACGGAGTCTGGGGGAGGTCCGGGCAGAGCCCGGTGCCCGGCGAAGCCGGGATTCTCGGGGGGCGCCGCCCCGACCCCCGCGCCTCAAACGCCGACAAGGCTGGATTGACCCGGTGGCGATCGGCGAGCTTGTCGGACTCGGCGCGATCGCACGGAATTGCTTGAGACGGGCGAAGCATCGTTCGGCGACCGTCAACTCGCCTCGTACTGACACAGAATCACCCTCGGAAACGCCCGCAGGAGCTCGGTGCGGGCAGGAGCCCGCACAGGGCCTTCGGGTCAGGTGCGGTGCGTTGGACGGTGCCGTCGGGGCGGACCAGTGCCGCTGCGGTGCGGCCACTGCGGAGCCAGCGGTGCAGGGCGGTGCCGGGCGCGGCGGTGACCAGGACACCGCCGCGGTCGTGGACCTCGGAGCGCAGTGCGGGGGTGACGGCTGCGGAGGTGACCAGCGCGTAGCGGCCCGCGGCCAGGTCGTCGAAGCGTCGGCCGTCCGGCAACGGGGCGTTGGGGCACAGACGTCCCGCGAGGCCGAGCCCGAGCCGTCCGCGGTCGACCAGGGCTGAGCGGTGCAGGGCCGGGGTCCGGCTGTCGAGAATGCGGTTGCTCAGGCCGGGAAGCCGGTGCAGGCGGGGTGCGAGCAGACGGCGAACGGCGTTGCCGGTGTCCCCGCCCGCAGTCATCGCCGTGCCGACCAGCTTGGCGAGGGTGATCATCGAGCGGGCGTGGGGCTTGCGTTCGGCCTCGTAGCTGTCCAGTACGTGTTCGGGGAGACGGCCGTCGAGGACGGCGGCGAGCTTCCAGGTGAGGTTGGCGGCGTCGCGCAGGCCCGCGCCCATGCCCTGGCCGATGAAGGGCGGCGTGAGGTGGGCGGCGTCGCCGAGCAGGAGGAGCCGCTGCTTGCGCCAGTGGTCGGCGATCTGGGCGCGGAAGGTGTACTCCGCCGTGCGCACGATCTCCAGTTGCTCCGCGCGGAGGTCGCCGGTCCAGGGCCGGACGAGGGAGTGCAGGCGGGTCATGTCGCGGTAGTCGTCGGCTCGTTCACCGGAGAGGAGCTGGAACTCCCAGCGGTAGCGGCGCTCGCCGATGCGCATGTAGGTGGCCGCACGCACCGGGTCGCAGACCTGGTGCACGCCCTCCCACTGGGCCAGGTCGGCGTCGGTGGCGAGGTCGACGACCAGCCAGCGTTGCGTGAAGGCCAGGTCCTGCATGGTGGAGCCGATCGTCGCGCGGGCCAGGCTGTTCGCGCCGTCGCAGCCGAGCACGTACTCGGCGGTCACGGTGCCGGCCTCGCCGGTGGTCCGGTCGGTGAGGCGGACTCGTACCGGCCCTCCGTCGGACTGCTCGATCGCGGTGATCTCCACGTTCCCGCGCAGAGTGACGGTCGGGTGCCGTTCGAGGTTGGCGCGCAGCAGCTCCTCCAGTTGGGGCTGGTCGAACATGTTGGCCTCGGGGTGGCCGTGGCGGCCCAGTTCGGCGCCGCGCCGGAACTCGGCCAGCACCCGCAACTCGCGGTCCAGGAGCCGCAGGCCCTGGGCGGGGCGGGAGATCGCGGCGAACTCCTCGGCGACGCCGAGGCGGGCGAGCAGTCGGTAGATCTCGTCGTCCAGGTGGACCGCCCGCGGAAGCGGGTAGACCGAGTCCCAGCGGTCCAGCACGAGGGTCTCGATGCCGTACTGGCCCAGCAGTGTCGCCGCGGCCAGCCCGGTGGGGCCGGCGCCGACGACGACGACCGGGACGGCGCGGACGGTCATGACATCACCGGTCCGGGCGTCGGCCGGGACCAGGTCCAGCGCAGGGCGTACTGGTCGAGGACCGCGCTGATGGCTTCGCGGTCACCGGTGCCGGGGGTGACGGACAGGAGGACGGAGCCGTCCTCGACCGCCGCGTCGACGTGGGCGTCGTGGCCGTGGGCGGCCAGGGCCTCCGCGACGGCGAGCCGGGTGGCGTCGGCTCGCAGGGCGAGTTTGTAGGGCTTGCCGACATCGGTGACCGGCAGCGCGGTGAGGACGGTGACGGTCTTCGGCGCGGCCGCGGCTTCCGGGACGTGTTCGGCGGCCCACTGGCGGAGCTCGTCCTCGCTCACGTCCGCTTCCGGCGCGAGGGTCACGTACGCCACCGGGACCTCGCCCGCGTGCGGGTCAGGGCGACCGACCGCGCCGGCGCCGGTGACGTGCGGGTGGGCGAGCAGTGCGTCCTCGATGACGGCCGGGTCGATGTTGTGGCCGCCACGGATGATCAGGTCCTTGGCGCGGCCGGCCAGGTGGACGAACCCGTCAGCGTCGAGACGGGCCAGGTCGCCGGTGTCGAGCCAGCCGTCCACGAGCTTGCCGAGGCCGTCGAGGACCGGACGGCCTCGGTCGTCGCGGCCGGTGACGTATCCGGCGAACACGGTCGGGCCGCTGATCGCCAGCAGGCCGGTCTGCCCGACGGGCAGCTCCGTCCACGAGTCCGGGTGTACGACCTTCACGTGCTGGTAGGGCATGCGCTGCCCGACAGCGCCGGGGCGCGGCGCGTCGGGAAAGCTGCGGGCGCTGGCACAGGTGGCCTCGGTCAGGCCGTAGCCCTCGACCAGCGTCACCCCCGTGTGGGCCTCGAACGAGGTGCGGACGGCGTCGGGCAGCGGCGACGCGCCGACCATGGCGTGCCGCAGGCTGCTGATGTCCGCCGCGCCGACGGGGCACTGGGCGAGCACCTGGTAGACGGTCGGCACCGCGCTCATGGCGGTGATGCCGTAGTGCTCGACGATCGACCAGAACTCAGGGTACAGGGCCGGTTCGCGATAGCCGAGCGGTCCTGCCCACACCACCTGCTGGCCCTTGAACAGCGGCGCCAGCAGTGTCACGACGAGGGCGTTGACATGGAACAGGGGAAGGGCGGCGAAGATGGCGGCGTCGCCGTCGAGCATCGAGTTGGCGGCGATCATCCAGGCGTTGGCGACCTCGCCCGCGTGGGTGTGCGCCGCGAGCTTCGGGGTACCCGTCGTGCCGCCGGTGTGGAAGAACGCCGCCAGGTCACCCGCCGCGGGCGTCTCGCCCGCGAAGCCGGACGCGTCGTCGTCCCGGGACAGCTCCGCCAGTTCGCCGACCAGGACTCCGGCGAGTCTCGGCAGTGGCACCGAAGGGGCCTGCGCCCCCGTGGGACGGAGCACCAGGACCGCGTCCAGTGCGCCGGTCAGCTCGGGGACCTTCGCCCACACCTCCGGGGCCGGCTCGGGTCCTGCGGCGATGAGGACCCGCGCGCCGGAGCACCTCAGCAGCTCGCGCAGGTGGGCCGGGGCGAGTGCGCCGTTAAGCGGCGCGGCGATCCCGGCGAGCTGGGCGGCCAGAGTGGCCGGTATGAGTTCCGCGCAGTTGGGCGCCATCAGGGCTACGGCGTCGCCGCGCCGCACCCCGAGACGGTGCAGCAGGTTCGCATAGCGGTGCACCCGCTCCAGCAGGCCGGCGAACGTCAGCCGGGCCGGCCCGCGCCACTGGGCAGCGTTGGGCAGCACCGTCAGGGCGGTGCGGTCCGGCCAGGTGCTCGCCGCGCGCACGAGCAGGTCGTACGTCGAGCCGGGCAGACCGCGCGCCTCCAGCGGGACCGCCTCGATCGAGGGCAGGTCGTCGGGGCCGCGGTAGCGGGGCCACAGCAGGTCCTCGGTCACTGCGCGTACCTCACCGTCATGCGCTGGCGGCCCAGGTCGAGCCTGCCGTCGTCGGTGGCGACGGCCGCCTCCACCAGGTCGCCGTCACGCAGGTACTTGGGGTTCTTGGCCTGGGACTTGAAGAACAGGCGCCACTTGGTCGCGGCCGGCAGCAGCGAGCCCAGGATCTCGACCGGCTTGGGCGGCGCGCTGAGCGCGGTGCCGACCGGGGTACCGGTCAGCAGCAGATCGCCGGGGTCCAGCCGTTGGAAGCCGGTAAGCGCCTTCAGGGCCTTGAGAGGTCCGTGGATCATGTCGGACGCGGTCATGTCCTGCCGCAGTTCGCCGTTGACCCACAGGCGCAACCGCAGCTCGGCGAACCGGTCGAGGTCGCCTTCCTCCAGCAGCACCAGCACCGGCCCGGTGGGGGTGAAGGTGGGGTAGGACTTGGACTCGTAGAACTGGGTCTTCGGCAGTTGCAGGTCCCGGGCGGAGACGTCGTTGGTGATGACGAGGGCGGCGACGTGGCCGGCGAGGTTCGCGGAGGTGACCTCGGTGCCGACCGGGAGCGGTGCGCCGATGACGAGGCCGATCTCCACTTCGTAGTCGAGCAGCCGGACGTGGGCGGGCTTGACGATGTCCTCGTACGGGCCGCTGATCGATCCGGACGCCTTGCGGAAGAACGCGAGCGGGACGCTCTTCGGTGCAAGGCCCGCATCGGCCGCGTGCGAGGCGAAGTTCGCCATCTGGGCCACGACCCGGCACCCCGGGGTGACCGGGGAGAGCACCGCGAGGTCGGCGACCGGGACGCCGGGGTCGGTGCTGTGCACGGCCGCGGTGACGGCGTCCCGGTCGGCCAGCAGTTCGGCGGTGGTGGCGGCCGCGGTCCGGACCCGGACGGCGCGCTGCTCGCGGACGGCGTACCAGCCGTCGGCGGTGCGCAGGACGTTGACGCTCATCGGTTCATCGCTTTCATCAGGCCCAGCAGGCGGCCGGGGTCGATCTCGTTGTCGGCGCGCAGTGCGCGCACGACCTCACGGATCAGGGCGGGGGTGGGGTCGGCGCCGAGGAAGTCGCGGGTGGCGGGCGGGCCCCACTGGGCCAGGCCGCTCGCGGACATCGGGGCCCAGCCGGGTTCCAGGTCGCAGTCGAACAGGTCGCCGTCGGCGAAGTGCTCGACCATCAGCCTGTCCGGGTCACGCCAGTAGTCGAAGAGCTGGCTTCCCTGGATGTGCCGGCCGATGCCCCAGCTGCGCTGGTAGCCGCGCTCGGCGAGGTACTGCCCGCCGGCGGCGATCGCGTCGAGGTCGGTGACCTGGTAGGCGGAGTGGACGTAGCCCGTGCGCGGACCCAGGTGCATCGCGAGGGTGTGGTGGTCGACCGGCGTGCTGCCCTGGTCGCAGCGGATGAACGCCATCGTGGGCCCGCGGTCGCGCCGGCCGTCCAGGAACAGGAAGTCGCTGACGATCAGCCCGAGGGTGTCCAGGTACCAGTCCAGGGCCCGGGTGAACTTCGGCGTCTCCAGCACGACGTGGCCCAGCCGCTGGATCCGGGCGGGTTCGCGCGGCGGGCGCTGGGTGGTGTTGGTCCGGATGCGATGGCCGCCGAAGTTGAGCGGGAGCGGGGTCTGTTCGGGCATGGCCGGGAGCTGCTCGGTGCCGTGGACGACGCGGACCGGGAAGCCGGACGGGTCGGCCAGGTCCACGACCCGCCCGCCGCCGAACTCCCCGAGCTCGCGGACCGGATGGCCGGTGGCGCGGGCCAGGCGGTCCAGGTCCGCGCGCTCGGCGGCCCGGAACGCCGGGCCGAGGAACCGCGAGGTACGGCCGTGGCGCACCACCACGCACGCCGAGCCGGGCAGGGTGCCGCGCAGATACAACGTCCGGCTGGTGCGCGCGGCGACGGCGAAGCCGAAGTCGCGGGCGAACACCTCGGCGCGGGCCAGGTCGGGTTTCTCGAACTCCAGCCAGGCCAGGTCCGCCACTTTGATCACGGGCTGCCGGGCGCGGCCGGGATGTTCCCCGCGCAGCGGCCCGTGCTCGCTGTGCAGGTCCTGGTGTGCGGTGGTGGGTCCGGGCGGGCGGACTCGGTCGTCCGACATGGGGGCTCCGTCAGTGGTGGGTCGAACGGACACGCTTCTGATGAGAAGCTCTTAATTGATAGAAGCATCAGTCTTGAAGGACCCGATCGTCAAGTGCGGGAGTGATGGAATCATCAGATCTGAATGCGCCTAGACTGACGGGATGCAGAACCAGTCCGACACCAGCGACGGCCCGGCGACCGCGAACCGCTTCGAACGCCGCCGGGCGCGCACCCGCCAGGCGCTGATCGGCGCCGCGCGGCAGATCCTGGCCGAGACCGGCGAGACCTCGGCCAGCATCCAGGAGATCGCCGACCGCGCCGACGTGGGCTTCGGCACGTTCTACAACCACTTCGAGACGAAGAACGAACTGTTCGACGCGGCGGTCGGCGACGCCCTGGAGGAGTACGGGCAGCTGCTCGACAGCGTCACCGAGGGCATCGACGACCCGGCCGCCGTCTTCGCCGCCAGCATCCGCCTCACGCTTCGGCTGGCCGCCTCGCATCCCGAGATCACCCAGATCCTGCGCCTGCGCGGCCTGCCCCACATCAACGCCGCGACCGGGCTCGGCCCGCGCGCCCTCCGTGACCTGGAGGTCGGCAAGGCGTCCGGTCGCTTCACCTTCGAAGACCCGCTCGTCGCCCTGTCCGCGGTCGGCGGCGCGCTGATCGGCCTGATCCAGCTCAACTCGGCGCGCGATCTCGACGCCGCGGCCGGTGAGCAGATGGCCGAGATGATCCTGCGCATGCTCGGACTCCCGGTGAACGAGGCCCACGAGATCTCCACCCGTCCACTGCCCGACCTGCCCTGACCTCGGCGGGCCCCGCCGGCCGCACGCCCGTCCAGGCCCCCGCTCCCTTTCGAAGCTGCGGTCCGGCAAATCCAGCCTCGCCGGCGTTTGAGTGGGGGTCCCCCGGACGGAGTCCGGGGGAGGGTCCGGGCAGAGCCCGG
>NZ_JBEYXK010000022.1:0-90769 GCF_040645035.1 Streptomyces sp. NPDC046876
GCACCGGGCGCGGAGCGCCCTGGGGGTCCCCCCAGCGGTAGCTGGGGGAGGGTCCGGGCGGAGCCCGGTTTCTGGGGGCACCTCCCAGCGGTAGCTGGGGGAGAAGGGGCGGGTAGGGGACAGGCTCCGCGCAGCGGGACAGCGGCGGCGGCGGGCCGGGGCGGCCCGGTCAGTTCAGGAGGGCTCGGGCGGCGGCGGCCTCGGCGCGGATGCGGGCGGCGGCGTCGGCATCGATCGCCGCGACCACCTTCGCGTACGCGTCCAGCTCCGCGGCCCCCTCCCGGAAGGCCCCCCGCTCCACGAGGAGGCGGGCACGCTCGTACCGCAGCGACGCCGGGTGGGACGGCAGGAGCAGCGAGAGGTCCAGGGCCCACAGGGCGACCCCGGACTGCTCCGGCCGGGCCGCGGCCCACGCCCGGATGTTGTTCAGGATCCGCAGCACGATGTCCAGCGTGCGCGCAGGGGTACGGGGCGCGGCGGCCAGCTCGGCCGGCCCGGTCCCCAGCGCGGCCCCGCCCGCGAACGGGTCGACGACCACGCCCTCCTCCGGGTCCCCGAAGCCCACCACGAAGTGCCCCGGCAGCCCGAGCCCGTACACCGGAGCCCCCGCGCGCCGCGCAACCTCCAGCCACACCACCGACAGCAGGATCGGCAGCCCCCTCCGCCGCCGCAGCACCTCGTGCAGCAGCGAGGACGACAGCCGGTCGTAGTCGGCGGGCGTGCCGTGGAAGCCGAGCCGCCCGCCGAGCAGCTCGGTCACCGCCGACGCCCACGCCCGGGCCCCGCGCAGCCCGTACGGCAGCATGCCGGCCAGCCGGTCCAGCTCGATCTGGGCCCAGTCCATGGCCCGTTCGTCCAGCTCCGGATCCGCCTCGGCGGCCAGCAGCAGGCACAGCACCGCCAGGTCGGGCCGCTCGGAGCGGGCCTCCCGCGCGAACTGCTCCCGGATCTCCGAGGTCACTGCGCCGCCGCCCGGTAGTGGTGGTAGGCGTGGTGCGTCGCGAAGCCCAGCCCGTCGTACAGCCCGCGCGCGGCCCCGTTGTCCGTCTCCACCTGCAGCCAGGCCGCCGAGGCCCCCTCGTCGAGCGCCTGCCGGGCCAGCGCCGCCATCACCGCCGTCGCCAGGCCCCCGCGCCGGTGCCCGGGGTCGACCTCGACGGCCGCGAAACCGGCCCACCGGCCGTCCACGACCAACCGCCCGATGGCCCGTCCGGGCAGCGTCGCGAACCACACCGACGGCCCGGCGACCAGCACCTGCCGGGCCACGGCCGGGTCCTCGACCTTCCCGTAGCGGCCGAGCCACTCCTCGTCCGGGGTCCGGGCGAGCCGCACCTGCGCGGTGTCCGCGACCGTGTCCGCGATCGGCGCCAGCGCCGCGACGCGGACCTCGGCCGACACCTGCCGCGCCCAGCCGCGCCGCTCCAGCTCCGCGCACAGCAGCTCCTGGGTGCCCGCGGACCCGGTCGCGGCCTGCACGTACGCCGGAAGTCCTCGTTCCGCGTACCAGGACGTCACCCGCGCGAGTGCTTCGTCCAGCGGTATCCCGGGGTCGCCGAGCGGCAGGACCGAGTTGGCCCGCCGCGTGAAGCCGGCAGCGGCCCGCAGCGTCCACTCGCCCAGCGGTTCGCTCTCCAGCGGCTGCCAGGACCGCGCGGCCACCCGCGCCAGCTCCTCGAAGGAGGCCGCGGGGCCGCGCCGCCGGGCCGGAGCGGCGGGCACCACCTTGCCCGCTACCAGGGCCGATTCCGCGATGCGGACGGACTCGCCGTTCTTTCGTGTGATCGTCAGCACACCCTGGTACCAGGATGTGAGAACCCCTACCGTGTCCGTGAACGCGGGCGAACCGCCGGACGTGCTTTCCACCCGTCGTACAGAGACCCGTTTACCCACGTCAGCCGGGGTGATACGGATCTCCAGCAGCCCACCGGCAGTGATTTCCACAGCTCTGTCCGCCCCTCCTGTTCGGATCGTGCCCGGGAACGGAGATACTAGGCGTGGGCATCGACGACGCCGCGCTCCCGCGCGATATGGACAGCCCTACCGAGGAGGAACAGAGCGTGACCTACGTCATCGCGGAGCCTTGTGTCGACGTCAAGGACAAGGCATGCATCGAAGAGTGCCCCGTCGACTGCATCTACGAGGGCCAGCGGTCCTTGTACATCCACCCGGACGAATGCGTCGACTGCGGCGCCTGTGAGCCGGTCTGCCCGGTCGAGGCCATCTTCTACGAGGACGACACCCCGGAGGAGTGGAAGGAGTACTACAAGGCGAACGTCGAGTTCTTCGACGAGCTCGGTTCGCCCGGTGGTGCCTCCAAGCTGGGTCTGATCGAGCGCGACCACCCCTTCATCGCCGCGCTGCCTCCCATGGGCGAAGGCCACTGACGGCCCTGCCGCCCCAGGCACGCGCACCTCGGTCCCGTTCGGCCCCCGGGCCGCGCGGGACCGAGTCGTTTTTCCCGCAGTTCCAGGTACGCACGAGAGAGCAGAGAGCACCGTGGCCGCAGTATCCGCACGTCTTCCCGTCTTTCCCTGGGACAAGCTGGAGCCGTACAAGAAGACGGCCGCGGCGCACCCCGACGGCATCGTCGACCTGTCCGTCGGCACGCCCGTGGACCCGGTGCCGCAGCTGATCCAGGACGCCCTGGTCGCGGCCGCCGACTCCCCGGGCTACCCCACCGTGTGGGGCACCCCCGCCCTGCGCGACGCGATCACCGGCTGGCTGCGCGGCCGGCTCGGCGCGAGCGCCGCCGGGCACCGCAACGTCCTGCCGGTCGTCGGCTCCAAGGAGCTGGTGGCCTGGCTGCCGACGCAGCTGGGCCTGGGCGCCGGGGACAAGGTCGCCTACCCGCGGCTCGCCTACCCGACGTACGAGGTCGGCGCGCGGCTGTGCGGCGCAGAGGCGCTGGTCTACGACGACCCGACCGAGCTGGACCCGGCCGGCCTGAAGCTGCTGTGGCTCAACTCGCCCTCGAACCCGACCGGGAAAGTCATCCCGAAGGACGAGCTGGTCCGCATCGTCGCCTGGGCGCGCGAGCACGGGATCCTGGTGTTCAGCGACGAGTGCTACCTGGAGCTGGGCTGGGAGGCCGAGCCCGTCTCCGTCCTCCACGACGACGTCTGCGGCGGCTCCTACGAGGGCCTGGTCGCCGTCCACTCCCTCTCCAAGCGCTCCAACCTGGCGGGCTACCGGGCCGCCTTCATCGCCGGCGACGCCGACGTGCTGGGCGAGCTGCTGGAGATCCGCAAGCACGGCGGCATGATGACCCCGGCGCCCGTGCAGGCGGCCACCGTGGCAGCGCTCGGCGACGACGCGCACGTGGAGGAGCAGCGCGCGCGCTACGCGGCCCGGCGCGAGGCGCTGCGCACGGCGCTCGAGGCGCACGGCTTCCGGATCGAGCACAGCGAGGCCAGCCTCTACCTGTGGGTGACCCGGGACGAGCCCTGCTGGGACACGGTGGCGCACCTCGCCGCGCTCGGCATCCTGGTCGCGCCCGGCGACTTCTACGGCGAGGCGGGCGCGCAGTACGTCCGCGTCGCGTTCACGGCGACGGACGAGCGGGTGGCGGCGGCCGTCAAGCGGCTCGCCTGACACCGCCGGGCACACGGGCAGACGAGAGGGGCCGGGAGTCGCCACTCCCGGCCCCTCTCGTCTGCCCAGTGCTTCGATCAGCCGCCCAGGCCGTTCAGCGGCAGGGTGTTCAGCGGCAGGTTCTGCGTGGGCACCGCGCCGGTCAGCTCCCCGGCCGGCACGGAGTCGGTCACGCCGCCGGCCGGCAGCGCCTTGCCGGCCGGCAGCCCGCCGAGCAGGCCGCCCGCGGTGTCGGAGACCTGGCCGGGGCCGCCGGGCAGGACGTGGGTGGCGGTGTCGGTGGCCGTGTGGGCGGCGGCCTCGCCGGTGCCGACCGCGTCGCCCGCGGCGGCGGTGGCGTCCGAGCCGGTGAGCGCGCCCAGCTGGGGCACGGACTCCAGGCCCGCGGCGCTGGCCGCGCCGGCCGCACCGACCACGGGAGCTGCCCCGGCTGCGAGGAGCAGCGCGGTACGGGCGATCCGGCGGGTCAGGGGGAGGGACATGATGCTCCTAAGCGGTAGCGGCTGAGTACGCCCTGTACAACCGCTCGCGGGGCGGGGCGGGTTGCGGACCCGATCAGTAAAGGATCGGTAACGCATCGTTTTATCGGCTTCCCGGAAAAGTCCCGGGCGTACGTGTTGACCTGCGCTTTCGTGCCCTCCGTCGCCGTGCGGCCCCCTTTGGCGATCACCCCCGCGCGGGGGACGTGCCGTACGCCTGAGCGGGGCGCCGGGCGGCGCGTCACTTCTTGACGAAGATGCGCACCTCGCCCTGGTTCGCGTTGTGCGGGTCCCCGTCGCCCGCCTTGGCCCCCGCCAGGCCCTTGTTCTGCCACTGGCCCTTGGCCTGCCCGGCGACCCAGCCCCGCTGGTTGTAGGAGACCCGCGCGATGTTCAGCCCCTGCGCGTTCGCCACGGCCCAGCCCGCGATCGCCCGGCTGCCGCGCTCCGCGGGCTCCCCGCCGTCGCTCTTCTCCCTCACGAGGACCTCGGACTCCTTGACGGCCCGGCCGCCGCCCCCGTTGAGGCCCGGCGATGCGGGCGTCGTGTGCAGCGCGCCCTTGGCGAAGATCCGCTTCAACTCGCCGCGCACCTTCTCCGGATCGCCCGGCGCGGTCGGTGCGGGCCCGCCACAGGTCACCTCGCCGCCGCCGGCGAAGGCCGCCGTCAGGACCGTCGCGTCCGGCTCGTGCTTCGCGTACGCCTGCGGGAACCCGCTGAGCTGCACCCGCTGCGCGGCCTCCGTCAGCGGCAGCCGCGAGTACCCCTTGATCTCGACCAGCCGGTCGTAGAAGATCCCCGCCGAGTACACCGGGTCCATGATCTGCTCCGGGGTGCCCCAGCCCTGCGAGGGCCGCTGCTGGAACAGGCCCAGCGAATCCCGGTCGCCGTGGTCGAGGTTGCGCAGCGCCGACTCCTGCATCGCCGTCGCCAGCGCGATCGTCACGGCCCGGTCCGGCAGCCCCTTCGCAACGCCGACCGCGGCTATCGTCGCCGCGTTCGCCGCCTGCTCCGGCGTCATGTCGTACGACTGGCGCGCGCCCCGCCCGGCGACATTTCCGGCCGTATCGGAAGCCGTGCAGTGCGGCGCACCGCCGCCGCCCAGCGAGTTGAACTGCACCACGAGGTAGCCGACGAGCGCCAGCAGGACGCACAGGCCGGCGGCCGTCAGTACCCGACGGCGGCGGCGGGGGCGGGGAAGATCGCTCTGGGACACGCGGCCCACCGTACTTGAGCCAGATGCCACGTCCACCGGCCGGACGTGAGACGTTCGCCGCAGCCCGGCGCGTTAGGGTCGGCTCATGACCGAATCCGAGCTCGACCTCACCCTGGACGCCGCCGAGCTGACCGCCCGGCTCGTCGACATCCCCTCCGTGAGCGGCGACGAAAAGGTCCTCGCCGACGCCGTGGAGCTGGCCCTGCGCGCCCTGCCCCACCTCACGGTGGACCGCTACGGCAACAACGTCGTGGCCCGCACCCACCTCGGCCGCGCCGAGCGCGTCGTCCTCGCCGGCCACCTGGACACCGTCCCGATCGCCGACAACGTCCCCTCCCGCCTGGACGAGAACGGCGTGCTGTGGGGCTGCGGCACCACCGACATGAAGTCCGGGATCGCCGTCCAGCTGCGCATCGCGGCCACCGTGCCCGAGCCCAACCGCGACCTCACCTTCGTCTTCTACGACCAGGAGGAGGTCGCCGCCCACCTCAACGGCCTGGGCAAGGTCGCCGAGGCCCACCCCGACTGGCTCGCCGGCGACTTCGCCGTCCTGCTGGAGCCCTCCAACGCCGAGGTGGAGGGCGGCTGCCAGGGCACGCTGCGCGTGCTGCTGCGGACCTCCGGCGAGCGCGCCCACTCCGCCCGCAGCTGGATGGGCTCCAACGCCATCCACGCCGCCGCCCCGATCCTGGCGAAGCTGGCCGCGTACGAGCCGCGCAAGCCCGTGATCGACGGCCTGGAGTACCACGAGGGCCTCAACGCGGTCCGCATCGAGGGCGGCGTCGCCAACAACGTCATCCCCGACGCCTGCACCGTCACCGTCAACTTCCGCTACGCCCCCGACCGCAGCGAGGCCGAGGCCCTCGCCCACGTCCGCGAGGTCTTCGCGGACTGCGGCGTCACCGAGTTCCTCGTCGACGACTCCTCCGGCGGCGCCCTGCCCGGCCTCTCCCACCCCGCGGCGGCCGCGTTCATGGACGCGGTCGGCGGGCGCGCGATGCCCAAGTTCGGCTGGACGGACGTCTCCCGCTTCAGCGCGCTCGGCGTCCCGGCCGTCAACTACGGCCCGGGCGACGCCCTGCTGGCGCACAAGGTCGACGAGCGCGTGGAGACCAAGGCGATCCTGCACTGCGAGGAACGACTCCGCGCCTGGCTGACCTCCTGAATTCCGCTTGCCGTCACCTTCGTGCGCCTACGCTGATCCAACGATCAGCAGGAGGGAGCACATCATGGGCAACCACCGCAACTCCGATGGGTACGCTCGTCCCCGTCCCGAGGAGCAGCAGCTCGGGCCGGTGCTGCGCCGGCGGAGCCAGGTGCAGGCGGGCAGTACGACCGACCAGCGGCTGCTGGACTCGGCCGGCCCCAGCGAGTGGGTCCACACCGATCCCTGGCGGGTCCTGCGCATCCAGTCGGAGTTCATCGAGGGCTTCGGCACGCTGGCGGAGCTGCCGCCGGCGATCAGCGTGTTCGGCTCCGCGCGCACGCCCGCCGGCTCACCGGAGTACGAGGCCGGCGTCCGGATCGGCGGCGCCCTCGTCGAGGCCGGCTTCGCGGTGATCACGGGCGGCGGCCCCGGCGCGATGGAGGCCGCGAACAAGGGCGCCCGCGAGGCGGGCGGCATCTCGGTGGGCCTGGGCATCGAGCTGCCCTTCGAGCAAGGGCTCAACCCGCACGTCGACCTCGGGCTGAACTTCCGGTACTTCTTCGTCCGCAAGACGATGTTCGTGAAGTACAGCCAGGGCTTCGTGGTCCTGCCCGGCGGACTCGGCACGCTGGACGAGATGTTCGAGGCCCTGACCCTGGTCCAGACCCAGAAGATCACCCGCTTCCCGATCGTGCTGTTCGGCACGGACTACTGGAGCGGCCTGGTCGACTGGCTGCGCAACACCGTGATCGCCCAGGGCAAGGCCTCCGAGCGCGACCTGTACCTCTTCCACGTCACGGACGACGTGGACGAGGCGATCGGACTCGTGACGAAGGAAGTCGGGAAGTAGGGAAGCGGCCGCCGCCGGAGCGGTCCCCGGCCGTCCGGCCGGGGACCCGGCTCAGGCCAGTCCCCGGCGGGCGACCGCCGGCGCCCGCAAGCCCTGGATCGACCGGACCATCTCCAGGACCTGCCGGGTCTCGGCGACCTCGTGGACCCGGTAGACCTGCGCGCCCAGCCAGGCCGAGACCGCCGTCGTGGCGAGGGTGCCGAGCAGCCGCTCCTTGACCGGCTTGTCGAGGGTCTCGCCGACGAAGTCCTTGTTGGACAGCGAGACCAGCACGGGCCAGCCGGTGTCGGTCATCTCCGCCAGGCGCCGGGTGGCCTCCAGCGAGTGCCGGGTGTTCTTTCCGAAGTCGTGCCCCGGGTCGATCATGATCGCGTCCCGGCGGACGCCGAGTTCCACCGCCCGCTCGGCCAGACCCACCGTCACCCGCAGGATGTCCGCCATCACGTCGTCGTACGCCGTGCGGTGCGGGCGGGTGCGCGGCTCGACGCCGCCCGCGTGGGTGCAGACCAGGCCGGCGCCGTACCGTGCGGCGACCTCCGCCAGCTTCGGGTCGACCCCGCCCCAGGCGTCGTTGAGCAGGTCGGCCCCGGCCTCGCAGACCGCCTCGCCGACCTCGTGGCGCCAGGTGTCGACGCTGATCACCACGTCCGGGTGGCGGCGGCGGACCTCGGCGACGAAGCCGACCGTGCGCCGGGCCTCCTCGGCCGCGTCCACGTGTTCGCCCGGACCGGCCTTGACCCCGCCGATGTCGATGATCGCCGCGCCCTCGGCCACTGCCTGCTCCACGCGGTCCAGAGCGGGTTCGTCCCGAAAGGTGGCGCCCTGGTCGTAGAAGGAGTCCGGTGTCCGGTTCACGATGGCCATGATCACCGGCTCGTGGGTGTCGAACTCGCGCCTGCCCAGTCGCAGCATCCCGTTCTTTCCTCCTCAGGCGGCCCTCGCGCCTCGTCTGCGACCTTAACCTGGTGACCGGAGTGGGTCTCCCCGGCCGCCGCCGGAGGTGCCCCCAGCCACTGTCCCGGGGAGTTGATCGTGTTCTGGTTCTTGCTGATCGCGCTGGTCGTGGTCGTCGCGGCGGTCACCCTGGCGGTGGTCGGCGGCGGCTCCGAGCCGGTACTGCCCGAGGCGGAGCCGGACCGGGTGGCCGACGCGCTGCCGGAGAGCCGCCCCGTCGCACCGGCCGACATCGACGCCCTGCGGCTGCCGGTGGCACCGCGCGGCTACCGCATGGCCGAGGTGGACGACGTACTCGAGCGCCTCTCGGCCGAACTGGCCGAGCGCGACGCGCGGATCCTCGAGCTGACCGCGGCCGCGGCGCACGCGGCACGCGCGGCGCACACAGCACCGGCGGCCCGCCCGGCCTCCGCCGCTGCGGTGTCCGGGTCCACCGTGGTGGCGGACGCCGAGGCCGGGGAGGCCGTGGACGCGGGCGGGCCGCAGGACGCCGTACCCGCGGACGACGCCGGAACGGTCGACCTCTCGAAGAAGGACGACCGGTGAGCGCCCTCGCCGGGCCCGACGGGGGCCTGCGCTGCCCGTGGGCGCTGTCCACCGTGGAGTACACCGCCTACCACGACACCGAGTGGGGCCGTGCGGTGCACGGGGACGACGCCCTGTACGAGCGGCTGTGCCTGGAGGCCTTCCAATCGGGGCTGTCCTGGCTGACGATCCTGCGGCGGCGGGAGGGCTTCCGTACGGCCTTCGCGGGCTTCAGGATCGCGGCCGTCGCCCGCTTCGACGAGCGGGACGCCGAGCGGCTGCTGGCCGACGAGGGGATCATCCGCAACCGGGCCAAGATCGAGGCGACGCTCGCCAACGCGCGGGTGCTCGCGCAGTGGAAGCCCGGCGAGCTGGACGAGCTGATCTGGTCGCACGCCCCCGAACCGGGCCGCCCGGCCCCGACGAACATCGAGGACGTCCCGGCGGTGACGCCCGAGTCCACGGCCCTGGCCAAGGCCCTGAAGAAGGCGGGCATCCGCTTCGTCGGCCCCACCACGGCCTACGCGCTGATGCAGGCCTGCGGCCTGGTCAACGACCACCTGGCCGCCTGCACCGCCCGCACCCCCGCCGCCTGACGGGGGTACGGCCGGGGAGGTCGGCTCCTCCGGGGTGAACTAGCGGCCGGTGTACTTCGGCTTCTCCTTGGCCAGGAAGGCCGCGACCGCGATCGCGTGGTCCTCGGAGGCGCCCGAGCGGGTCTGGAGCTCGTCCTCCTTCTCCAGCGCCTCCGCGAGCGAGCGCCCCGCCCCGTACGCCAGCGCCTCCTTCAGCCCGGCGTAGGCCACGGTCGGCCCGTCCGCCAGCTGCCGCGCGACCTCGGCGGCGGTCTGCGCGAGCTCCGCCGCCGGCACGAGCCGGTTCACGAGGCCGAGCTCCTGCGCCTCCTGCGCGGAGATCGAGCGCGGGAACAGCAGCAGGTCCGCCGCCCGGCTGGTGCCGACCAGCCGCGGCAGCGTCCACGACAGCCCGGAGTCCGCGGACAGCCCGACCCCGGCGAAGGCGGTGGTGAAGCTGGCAGTGTCGGCCACCACCCGGTAGTCCGCGGCCAGCGCGAAGCCGAAGCCGGCCCCGGCGGCGACGCCGTTGACCCCGGCGACCACCGGCTTCGGCATCTCCGTGATCGCCCGCACGATCGGGTTGTAGTGCTCGCTCACGGTGCTCAGCGCGTTGCCCGAGCCGGACTGCCGGGCGGCCTCCAGGTTCCCGACGTGCTCCTTCAGGTCCTGTCCCACGCAGAAGGCCCGGCCGGTCGCGGTCAGCAGGACCGCCCGCACGCCAGGGTCGGCGCCCGCGGCCTGCAGGCCGTCCCGCAGGGCGACCTTCAGCTCCGTGTTGAGCGAGTTCATCGCGTCCGGGCGGTTCAGCGTGATCGTGGCGAGCCCGTCGGTCACGTCGTACAGCACGGTGTCGGCCATGGCAGGTGGTGTCCCCTCCGTCGCGGACCCGGCCAGCGGATCGGTACTGGCCGGTACAGGGTCAGCATGGCGGACGGGGCCGCTCCAGGGCATGTGATGTGCGTCAAAGAAAGAAGCCGCCGTGTGCGCGCAGAGCGGACACAGACGGGGCGAAGTATCGCAGGCAGGTCCCCGAAATGAGTGGTTTTGGCAGAGCGCGTTGCGCAAGCGTTCCCGGCCGATGTTGGTCATCGGGTCCTGACATGCGGGATAATGGCCGGGAAGCAATGTGTTCGATGCCGGGTTCCAGGCACCTGAATGGGGCCGTCGGCTGACGATGAGCTGGTTTCAGGAAGGGGAACGAGCATGGCGGCCATGAAGCCGCGGACGGGCGACGGCCCGCTCGAGGTCACCAAGGAGGGGCGGGGCATCGTCATGCGCGTACCGCTCGAGGGCGGCGGTCGGCTGGTCGTCGAGCTGACGCCGGACGAGGCGGACGCCCTGGGTGACGCCCTGAAGAAGGTCGTCGGCTGACCCACCCGTCGGCACCAACCTGCATACTCTGCGCTGCCCCGGCCGCACCCTGCGCCCGGGGCAGCGCTGTACCCCCCCCGCGCCGCCGCGCCGGCCTACCTCGCCGCCCCCGCCGCCCCGCCGCGCCGCGGGCCCGGTGCATCCAGCCCAGCCGGCCTCGCCACCACCTGAGCCGCGGGTCCGGCACATCCAGCCCAGCCGGCTCCGCCACCACCTGAGCCGGGGTACCGGCACATCCAGCCTTGCTCTTGCCTGAGCCGGGGGTCCGGCACTCCAGCCTCGCCGGCGTTTGAGGCGCGGGGTCTGGGGCAGCGCCCCAGAAGCCCAGCCGGCTCCGCCCGCCGCCTGAGCCGGGGTCGGCAAATCCAGCCTCGCCCTTCCCTGAACCGGGGGTCCGGCATGTTCAGCCTTGCCGGCGTTTGAGTGGGGGTCCCCCCGGACGGAGTCTGGGGGAGGGTCCGGGCGGAGCCCGGTGCCCGGCGGAGCCGGGTTTCTTGGGGCGCCGCCCCAAACCCTGCGCCTCAAACGCCGGCGGGGCTGGAATGCACGGACCCCGGCTGCGAAGGCCGGCGGGGTCGGGGTTGCTGGGGTGCCGCCCCAAACCCCGCGCCTCAAATGCCGGCGAGGCTGAATTTGCCGGACCCCGGCTGCGAAAGCCGGCGGGGTCGGGGTTGCTGGGGCGCTGCCCTGGACCCTGCGCCTCAAACGCCGGCGGGGCTGGAATGCCCGGACCCCTGCTGCGACAGCGATGGGCTGGGTCGCGGGCGCCGGCGGGGCTGGATTTTGCCGGCCCTCGGCTTCGGGGGTGCGGGCAGGGCCGGATGGGCCCCCGCTTCGGCGGCGGCGAGGCTCAGGGGCGTCAGCGGCGGACGGCGCACAGGAGGCCGTTGCCCACCGGGAGCAGGGCCGCCTCCAGGGCCGGGCTCTCGCGGACGCCGCGCAGCAGCTCCCGTACGCGCAGCACCTCGGTCTCCTGGGCGGAGGAGTCCACCGTCCGACCGTCGGCGAACACCCCCTCGAAGCACACCAGCCCCCCGGGCCGCAGCAGGCGCAACGATTCAGCGAGGTAGTCGAGGGACTCGGCGGGATCCCCGTCGCAGAAGACGAGGTCGTACCCGCCGTCGGCGAGCCGGGGGAGCACGTCCAGGGCCCGGCCGGGGATGAAGCGGGCCCGGTTGCCGGCGAACCCGGCGGCGCGGAAGGCCTGGCGGGCGAAGGCCTGCCGGTCGGCCTCCGGGTCCACGGTGGTCAGCACCCCGTCCGGCCGCATGCCGTGCAGCAGGTGGATGCCGGAGACGCCGGTCCCCGTACCGATCTCGGCGACGGCCTTGGCGTCGGCGGTGGCGGCGAGCAGGCGCAGCGCGGCCCCGGTGCCGGGGGAGACGGCGCGCAGGCCCGCTTCCCTGGCCCGGTCGCGGGCCCACCGCAGAGCGTCGTCCTCGGCGACAAACGCGTCGGCGAACGCCCAGCTCGTCTGCCGGTTGCCGGTAATGACCCTCTCCTGTCCCCATAGTTGGCGCAACGGTGACTGTATCCGCTGACGTCGGGAACCCGCAGATGGGACCGGGCGTTGGAGAGGAGAGGCGATCGGCCGCCGCGCCGCCGCAGCGACCTGTGCAAAGTTAGGGCAAAAACGCTTATCCAGAGCTGACGGGAGGGGTGGCTATGGTAGGGACTCCACTGGACACCACCAGAGCCGATAGGGGAGGTGCGGCTGCGCCTGTGGATCGTCGAGGCGCGCTGAGGCGCCTCTTCTGGTCGGCGGGTGAGCCGAAATCCGTGACCGACATCGCTGACCGTTTCCACACCGCCGCGAGCGCAACCACCGCGACCTTTGCCGCCGATGCGGGCTCCCAGGCGTGGACCCCTCCTTCATGGGAGGAGATCGTCAGCACGCACAGCGTCCGGGTCTACCGCCTCGCCTACCGCCTGACGGGCAATCAGCACGACGCCGAGGACCTGACGCAGGAGGTCTTCGTCCGCGTCTTCCGCTCGCTGTCCACGTACACGCCGGGCACGTTCGAGGGCTGGCTGCACCGCATCACCACGAACCTCTTCCTGGACATGGTCCGCCGCAAGCAGCGCATCCGCTTCGACGCGCTCGGCGAGGACGCCGCCGAGCGGCTGCCGAGCCGTGAGCCGTCCCCGCAGCAGGTGCTGCACGACACCCACTTCGACGCCGACGTGCAGCAGGCGCTGGACACGCTCGCGCCCGAGTTCCGCGCGGCCGTGGTGCTCTGCGACATCGAGGGCCTGTCGTACGAGGAGATCGCCGCCACGCTCGGCGTGAAGCTCGGCACCGTGCGCAGCCGGATCCACCGGGGCCGCTCGCACCTGCGCAAGGCGCTCAAGCACCGTTCGCCCGAGGCCCGCGCGGAGCAGCGGGCGCTGGCCGGGGTCGCGATGGGCGCGCCGGGCGCCGGGGGAGAGGGCGGAGCCGAGTGAGCGGAGTCAGTCCGTCCCCTGCCGAACAGCACCTCGGCGACCGTCTCGCCGCCCTCGTCGACGGGGAGCTGGGCCATGACGCGCGCGAGCGGGTCCTGGCACACCTGGCCACGTGCCCCAAGTGCAAGGCCGAGGCCGATGCGCAGCGCCGGCTGAAGACGCTGTTCGTGGAGAGCGCGCCGCCGCCGCTGTCGGCCGGGCTGCTGGCGCGACTCCAGCAGCTGCCCGGCGGGGGCCCCGACGGGCCGTCGGGACCGCCCGGTGCCGACCTCTTCGGGTACCCGGCCGCCCCCGAACCGCCGCAGCAGGGCTTCCGCATCCACGAGGTCGGCCGACCGCGGCGGCGCTTCGCATTCGTGGCGGCCGGAGCGGTGTCGCTGGCCGCGATCGCGCTCGGCGGCTCGCTGCCGCTGGACTCCGTCGAGCCGAACGTGCGGGGCGAGTCCCCGGCGTCCCGGCCCGGGCCCGCGGTGTCCGTCGCGCCCGCGTCCATCGCGCCCGGCCCGGCGGTCTCCGTGGCCGACGCCGTCGTCCGCGACCGAGAGCCCCGGTCGGGGTTCGCCGTCGCCCCGCGTCCGACCGGGCCCACTGCGCCGGCCGCACCCTCCGTGTCCCCCTCACCGCACCGGGTCTCGCTGCTGCGCTAGTTGTTCTGCGCCGTGGCGGATCGGGCGCCCCGGGCACTTCCGGCCGCGGGGGCGCCACCCCGGGCCGTGCGGCGACCTGGTTGAATCTGGCGGCAGACGCGCCGCCCTGCGGTGCCACAGGTATCCGGGGAGCGCCCATGGCCGACCAGCACCACTCCGAACCGGCTCCGGGCCGTCCCCTCCCCGCGGACGCGCCCGCCGCCGCCCCCGAGCCCGGCCCCGGCGGCCCCGCAGCACCTGCTGACGCGGAGCCCGCCCCGGCAGCCGGCCCTGGCGCCGCAGCCGTCCCCGCACCGGCGGACACTCCCGCCGGACAGAGCGCCCCGGCGGCCGAGGCCGTGGCAGCGGCAGCGGCCGACCCCGAGGCAGTGGAGGCTCCCCCTGCCGCGGAGTCCGGTGCCGTCGGCGCGGTCGGCCCCGGGGCGGCGGAGACCGCGGGGGAGCAGGGCGTGCCCGTGCCGGCTGCGTACGACCCCTGGGGTGCCGGGGCGGTGGGGCCGCTGCAGCTCGACGGGCAGCGGGCCAAGGCGGCCGGCGGGCGGGTGGTGCAGCTGCGGCAGGTGGTCCTGCTCGGGGTCGGGGTGGCGCTGCTCGCCGGCGGGATCGGCGGCTGGCTCGGCGTGCTCGCCGAGCGCAGCAGCAGCACCCGGCTGGAGCTCCCCCAGGCGGCCGTGGAGGGCAAGGACCGGGCCCCCGACAGCGTGGCCGGCATCGCCGCCACCGCGCTGCCCGGCGTGGTCACCCTGCACGTGCGCGGCAGCGGGGGCGGCGGCACCGGCACCGGCTTCGTCCTCGACCCCGAGGGGCACATCCTCACCAACCACCACGTCGTGGCCGGCGCCAAGGACATCACCGTCACCTTCAGCACCGGCGAGAGCGTCGCCGCCGAGCTGGTCGGCCAGGACAGCGGGTACGACCTGGCCGTCGTCCGGGTCGACGGCGTACGGGGCCTGAAACCGCTGGCCCTCGGCAACTCCGAGAACGTGAAGGTCGGCGACCCGGTGGTGGCCATCGGCGCGCCCTTCGACCTGTCCAACACCGTCACGGCCGGCATCATCAGCGCCACCGGCCGCCCCATCACCGCGGGCGGCGACAAGGGCGACGGCAGCGACATCAGCTACGTCGACGCCCTGCAGACCGATGCCCCCATCAACCCCGGCAACTCCGGCGGCCCGCTCCTCGACGCCAAGGCGCGGGTGATCGGCATCAACAGCGCCATCCGCGGGGCCGACAAGGCGGACGCCGAGAAGCAGAGCGGCAGCATCGGCCTCGGCTTCGCCATCCCCGTCAACCAGGGCAAGCGCGTCGCCGAGGAGCTGATCCGCACCGGCCGCGCCACCCACCCCGTCATCGGCGTCACCCTCGACATGGAGTACACGGGCGACGGCGCCCGCGTCGGCACCAAGGGCGAGGGCGGCAAACCGGCCGTCACCCCCGGCGGGCCGGCCGCCCGCGCCGGGATCAAGGGCGGCGACGTGATCACCAAGGTCGACGGCACGCGCGTTCACGGCGGCGACGAGCTGATCATCAAGATCCGCTCGCACCGCCCCGGCGACCCGCTGGCCCTGACCGTGCTCCGCGACGGCCAGGAGCGCACCCTGCAGCTGGTCCTCGGATCGGCGGACGGGGCATGACGGGAAACACCTGGTGAAGTAGTGCCGAAAACCGGGCCGAAGTAGCACCGATGTAGGGGAGCGGTGACAACGCCGGGTACCGTGTGTGGTGGCCTGGAGTGAAGAGAGCCGAGGAGCGGCAAGGTGTTCAACGACATAGGCGCACTCGAGCTTGTCACCATCGTGGTGCTGGCCATCCTCGTCTTCGGACCGGACAAGCTGCCCAAGGTCATCCAGGACGTCATGGGCGTCATCCGGAAGATCCGCGCCTTCTCCGAGAGTGCCAAGCAGGACATCCGCTCCGAACTCGGCCCGGACTTCAAGGACTTCGAGTTCGAGGACCTGAACCCGAAGACGTTCATCCGCAAGCAGCTCACCGAGAACGAGGACCTGCGGGAGATCCGCAGCAGCTTCGACCTGCGCCAGGAGCTGAACGAGGTCACCGACGCGGTCAACAGCCGCGAGACAGGTCCCGAGCCGGCCGCCGCGGGCACCTCCACCACCGGGCCCGACCTGCTGAAGAAGCCCGCCGTCCCGGCCGCCGAGCAGCGCACCCCGTTCGACGCCGACGCCACCTGAGCCCGAGCCTGCCCGGCGATCCGGTGTCCGGTGGCTATCCTCCATGAGTCCGGACACAGGACGCCCGAGGTGGGGGTCCCCCCGACGAAGTGTGGGGGAGGGCCGTTCCGGACCCAACGGAACGAGAGGCCGCATCGATGGAGACGACGAGCAGTAGCCGGGTGGGCACCCAGCCCGCCGAAGCAGCAGAGGCACCCGCCGCCGCACCCGCCGCACCCACTGCACCCGCCGCCGCACCCACTGCACCCGCTGCCGCATCTGCCGCACCCGCCGCATCTGCGCAGACGACCCCTGCCCCGCCGCAGGAAGCCGCCGCGCCCGTCCCGGCGGCCCGCCGGACGGCCGAGGGCTTCCTGCGGGCCGACTTCCCCTGGTACGGGCTGGACGGGGCCTTCACCGGCCCCCGCTGGCTGATGCAGGTGGGCACCGGCGCCGACGGGACCGTCGAGCACGGTTCCACCGGCCACGGGGACGAGCCGTCCGTGCGCGGCGAGATCGTCACCGGTGAGAAGGAGCGCTTCGCGGTGGTCATCACCGTCGCGAGCAATCCGCTGCGCCGCAGCAGTGACGGCACCGGCACCCTGGAGGCCACCTCGGTCTCCTCCGCGGCCTGGCTGGCTGGCTCCGGGCTGCTGGCCTACAGCTGGCCCGGCCAGATGGACCACAGCCTGCGCGACGACTGGCTGGAGCAGCAGACCGAGGCCGCCTGGGAGCTCGCCGACGACCTTGGCGGCCCCGACTGGTCGACGCTCTCGCTCCCCGTGGACGGCGAGCCGACCCCGTTCCACTACCGTGAGTCCGAGTTCGGCTGGGTGCTC
The DNA here is from genome assembly GCF_040645035.1 of Streptomyces sp. NPDC046876. NCBI lineage: Bacteria > Bacillati > Actinomycetota > Actinomycetes > Kitasatosporales > Streptomycetaceae > Streptomyces > Streptomyces sp. NPDC046876. The sequence continues at coordinate 16,814 of NZ_JBEYXK010000022.1, forward strand.
GCCGGGTCCGCCCCGGGCGGCGTCCACCTGGGCGCCTACGGCCGCGGCATGAGCGCGTACGGGCTCGGCTTCTCGGTGATCGCCGACCTCACGGCGTACGAGGCCTAGGGCGTCTCTTTCGGATCTTGCCGGTAAAGCCCGCGTCGTCCGGTGCCGGGCATCGGCGCGTTGGCGGGGCGCCCTTGTACTGGACGTACTCGGGTGCTCCGCCAACGCGGCGAGGTGCGGTGCCGGGCGGCGCGGGTGAGGCAAGATCCGGAAGAGACGGCCTAGGGCGGCAGGGGTACGGGACCCGACCCGGCATGGGGTCCGGCAGGGGTCCCGCGCCACGCGAAAGGGCACCGCCCGCAGGCGGTGCCCTCGCCGGAGTGCGGCCCGTCCCGGGGCGCACCGCTGTCAGGACTCAGAACTTGTTGCGCGGGGTGATGCCCAGCGACATGCCGGCCAGGCCGCGGGCGCGCCCGCCCAGCTTGCCCGCGATCGTGCGCAGCGCCGCACCGGCCGGGGAGTCCGGGTCGGACAGCACGACCGGCTTGCCCTCGTCGCCGCCCTCGCGCAGCCGCACGTCGATCGGGATGGAGCCGAGCACCGGGACGGTCGCGCCGACCGTCTTGGTCAGGCCGTCGGCGACCTTCTGCCCGCCGCCCGTGCCGAACACGTCGACCATCTCGTCGCAGTGCGGGCAGGGCAGCCCGGACATGTTCTCGACGACGCCGACGATCTTCTGGTGGGTCTGGACGGCGATCGAGCCGGCCCGCTCGGCCACCTCGGCCGCGGCCTGCTGCGGCGTGGTGACGACCAGGATCTCCGCGTTCGGTACCAGCTGGGCCACCGAGATCGCGATGTCGCCCGTGCCTGGCGGCAGGTCGAGCAGCAGCACGTCCAGGTCGCCCCAGAACACGTCCGCCAGGAACTGCTGCAGCGCGCGGTGGAGCATCGGACCGCGCCACACCACGGGCGCGTTGCCCGGGGTGAACATGCCGATGGAGATGACCTTCACGCCGTTCGCCGACGGCGGCATGATCATGTTCTCGACCTGGGTGGGCTTGCCGTCCACGCCCAGCATGCGGGGCACGCTGTGGCCGTAGATGTCGGCGTCCACGACACCGACCTTGAGGCCGTCGGCGGCCATCGCCGCGGCCAGGTTGACCGTCACCGACGACTTGCCGACGCCGCCCTTGCCGGACGCGACCGCGTAGACGCGGGTCAGCGAGCCGGGCTTGGCGAACGGGACCTCGCGCTCGGCGGTGCCCCCGCGCAGCGAGGCCGCCAGCTCCTTGCGCTGCTCGTCGCTCATCACGTCCAGCGACACGGCGACGGAGGTGACGCCGGGGACCTTCTCCACGGCCTCGGAGACGTTCTTGGTGATCGTCTCGCGCATGGGGCAGCCCGACACCGTCAGGTAGACCGTGACCGCGACCGCGCCGCCGTCGCCGATCTCCACCGATTTGACCATGCCGAGCTCGGTGATCGGCCGGTGGATCTCGGGGTCGTTCACCGTCGCCAGCGCGTCCAGGATCGCGTCCTGCTCGGGCACGGCGGCGGAGCTTGTGTCGGTAGCCATGCCCCCGATGGTACGGCTCGGTAGCCTGCCGCAGGAAAGGCCGCTAACGGTCGCCTTCGTCACTCTCGGACGGGAATAGGCGCCGCTCGTCCATCTCCTTGATCAGGTCCTGGAACTCCGAGCGGATCCAGTCGCGCGTCGCGACCTCGCCCAGGCCCATCCGCAGCGCCGCGATCTCCCGCGTCAGGTACTCGGTGTCGGCGATGGACCGCTCGTTCTGCTTGCGGTCCTGCTCCAGGTTGACGCGGTCGCGGTCGTCCTGCCGGTTCTGCGCGAGCAGGATCAGCGGGGCCGCGTACGAAGCCTGCAGCGACAGCATCAGCGTCAGGAAGATGAACGGGTACCGGTCGAAGCGCAAGGCGTCCGGCGCGAAGATGTTCCACAGCACCCACACCACGATGACCAGCGTCATCCAGACGATGAACCGGCCCGTGCCGAGGAACCGCGCCACCCGCTCCGACAGCCGCCCGAAGGCCTCCGGGTCGTATTCCGGCAGCAGCGAGCGCCGCGGCGCCCGCGGCTGGTCCAGCCGGGCCCGCGAGCGCGACAGCGCGCTCGCCCCGGTCGACTGCCCGGCCCGGGCCCGCTCGGCCCGCTCTGCGGCCCGCTCGGCCACCCGCTCCGAGGCCTCCACGAGCCCGCCCTGCTCGCGTGCCTGGGCGCGCGCCTGCTCGCGCCGCTCCCGGATCTGCTCGCGGCGCCGCTCGCGGGCCTGCTCGCGCTCGCGCCCCCGGTCACTGGCCACGGACGACCTCCTCGGAGTGGTGGAAGTCCGTCTCGCGCCAGTCGTCCGGCAGCAGGTGGTCCAGTACGTCGTCCACGGTGACCGCGCCCAGCAGGGCGCCGCCCTCGTCGACCACCGGCACGGCCACCATGTTGTACGCGGCCAGGTAGCTGGTCACCGCCGGCAGCGGGGCGTCCGGGCGCAGCGGCGGCAGGTCCGTGTCCACGATCGAGCTGACCAGCGTGAACGGCGGGTCGCGCAGCAGCCGCTGGAAGTGCACCGTGCCCAGGTACTTCCCGGTCGGCGTCTCGTCCGGCGGCCGGCACACGTACACCTGCGCGGCAAGCGCCGGCGACAGGTCCGCCTGCCGTACGCGGGCCAGCGCGTCGGCGACCGTGGCGTCGGGCCGCAGCACGATCGGCTCGGTCGTCATCAGACCGCCCGCGGTGTTCTCCTCGTACGACAGCAGGCGGCGCACGTCGGCCGCGTCGTCGGGCTGCATCAGCGTCAGCAGCCGCTCCTTGTCGTCCTCCGGCAGCTCCGACAGCAGGTCGGCCGCGTCGTCGGGGTCCATCGCCTCCAGGACGTCGGCGGCCCGCTCCTCCTTCAGCTTGCCGAGGATCTCGACCTGCTCGTCCTCGGGCAGCTCCTCCAGGACGTCCGCCAGCCGGTCGTCGTCGAGGGCGCTGGCCACCTCGGCGCGCCGCTTCGGCGTCAGGTGGTGCAGTACGTTCGCCACGTCGGCCGGGCGCATCTGCTCGAAGGTGGCGACCAGGTTCTCCGCGCCCTGGCCCTCCTCCTCCAGCGAGAAGCCGGTCACCGCGGACCACTCCACCGTCAGGGTCTCGCCGCGGCGGCGCAGCGCGCCCCCCTTGCCCTTGCGCACGAAGATCTTGTCGATCTCCCAGTCGCGGCGGGCCGGCAGCTGCTGGATGGCCACGTCGAGGACGGTGACCTCCTCGCCCGTCGCGGTCAGCCGCACCCGCCGGTCGAGCAGTTCGCCCAGGACCAGCCGCTCGGTGGGCCGCTGCTCGAAGCGCCGCATGTTCACCACGCCCGTGGTGATGACCTGGCCGGACTCCACGCCCGTCACCCGGGTCATCGGCAGGAAGATCCGGCGCCGGCTGACCACCTCGACCACCAGGCCCAGCAGCCGCGGGGGGCGGCCGCCGACGCGGAGCATGGCGACGAGGTCCCGGACGCGGCCCACCTGGTCGCCGTTGGGGTCGAAGACGGGCACACCCGACAGATGCGATACGAAGATCCGCGGGGCGCCTCCGGCCATTCCAGCGCCTCCTAGCGTCGATCACCACTCCTGCGGACCCTCAATCTAGCCCGTGGGGCGCACGGGCGTCCTGGTGGGGCGGTCCGCCCGGGCGCCGCGGCCCGAGCGCGGGCCGCGGCCGGTGCGTGCCCCCGCGGGGGAGGGCCGCCGAGCGGGGGCGGGTACGCTGCCTGCTGCCCGAAGACGTACGACGAGAGGCACCTGCCCGTGACCGCCCACCTTCCCGCAGCACGGCTGCGCCGGGCCGCCTTCGCCGGCGTCCTGTTCGCCGGCCTGGCCGTCACCGGCACGGGATGCGGGGCGGACCCCGACGAGGGCACGAACGGCGTCGGCAAGCTGTCCGCCGCGCAGATCGAGGGCAAGGCGAAGGCCGCAGCGGCCGCCGCCTCCTCGGTGCACCTGTCGGGCACCCTCGTCAGCGGCGGCAAGACCTACGCGCTGGACGTCCGCCTGGGCAAGGACGGCGGATCGGGCGAGGTGAAGTCCAAGGAGGACACCTTCCAGCTGCTGCGGGTGGGCGAGCAGCTCTACCTCAAGGCGAGTGCCGCCTTCTGGGGCAAGTCCGACTCGGCCGGCAAGCTCGGCGACAAGTACGTGAAGGTCCCCGACAGCGACCCCACCTACAAGCAGTTCCGCGGCTTCACCGACATGCACGTCCTGCTCGACGGGCTGCTCGGCCTCGACGGCAAGCTCGCCAAGACCGAGGAGTACACCAAGGTCGGCGCCACCCGCGCGGTCCAGGTGACGGCGGGCGACAAGGGCAAGGGCGGCAAGCTGTCGGTCTCCCTGGAGGGCACCCCGTACCCGCTGCGGATGGAGCGGGCCGGCGGCGCGGGGGCGGTCGACCTCTCCGACTGGGGCAAGCAGTTCCCGCTCCAGGCGCCCGCGCAGGACCAGACCGTCGACTACGGCTCCCAGCTGCCCACGACGAAGGACCAGAGCGGCGGCCCCGCACCGGCGCCCAGCGGCAGCAAGGGCACGGGCCAGGGCTCCGACCCGACGAAGTAGCCCCGGGCGGGACCTACGGGGTGGTGCGGGCCGCCTTCTTGCGCTTCAGCAGCAGCTTCGGCAGCCCCGCCGGGACGGGCCGGCGGGTGACAGCCGGGGAGCCCACCGGGACCGCGGCCAGCGAGCCGGCCGGCAGGTCGGTGCTCGCCGCGACCGGCTCCAGCCGCAGCAGTCGGCACTCGCGCGCCCACCGCTCGGTCATCTCCTCGGAGTCGGGCGCGTTCAGCCGCTTGCCCTTCAGCTCGGCCACGGCCGCCTCCCAGGCCTCGCCGCGCGGGGCGAGCTCCCGTACGGCCGCCGTCCAGGCCACGAGCCGGCCGCCCTTGTCCTTGCTGCGGACCGTCACCTCGGCGGCCGCGCCGTCCGCGAGCCCGGGCAGCGGCTGCTCGCCGGGGCCGTCGCCCAGCACGTGGGCCGCGCCGTCCACCCAGGCGTGCCACAGGGCGCGCTCGCCCCCGGAGCCGCGGACCCAGATCAGGCCGGACTTCTTGGTGGCCTCCTCGACGAGGGCCAGGTCGAGCGTGCTGAGAGTCATGCGCACCAGAGTAGGGGGTGCGCCGCCGTCCCCTTCAGGGCCCCGGGGGGCCGTTGCTAGAGCCAGCCGTGGCGGCGCAGTGCGCGGTGGATGGTGAAGCAGGAGCCGACGATGGCGGCCATCACCATCGGGTAGCCGTACTTCCAGTGGAGCTCGGGCATGTGATCGAAGTTCATCCCGTAGACCCCGCAGATCATGGTGGGCACGGCGATGATCGCCGCCCAGGAGGTGATCTTGCGCATGTCCTCGTTCTGGGCGACGGTCGCCTGGGCGAGGTTGGCCTGGAGGATGGAGTTCAGCAGCTCGTCGAAGCCGACGACCTGCTCGTGCACGCGGGCCAGGTGGTCGGCCACGTCGCGGAAGTACTTCTGGATGTCCGGGTCGACCAGCCGCATCGGGCGCTCGCTGAGCAGCTCCATCGGCCGCAGCAGCGGGGCGACGGCCCGCTTGAACTCCAGCACCTCGCGCTTGAGCTGGTAGATGCGCCCCGCGTCGCCGCCGCGGGCGACGCCCTTGGCGGGTGCGGCGAAGACCGCGTTCTCCACCTCGTCGATGTCGTCCTGCACGGCCGCCGCGACCGCGATGTACCCGTCGACGACGTGGTCGGCGAGGGAGTGCAGGACCGCCGAGGGCCCCTTGGACAGCAGCTCGGGGTCGTCCTGGAGGCGGTGGCGCAGGCCCCGCAGGGAGCCCTGGCCGCCGTGCCGGACCGTGATCACGAAGTCGGGGCCGGTGAAGCACATCACCTCGCCGGTCTCCACGACCTCGCTGGTGGCGGTGAGTTCGGCGTGCTCCACGTAGTGGATGGTCTTGAAGACCGTGAAGAGGGTGTCGTCGTAGCGCTCCAGCTTGGGGCGCTGGTGGGCGTGCACCGCGTCCTCCACGGCCAGCGGGTGCAGGCCGAAGGCGGCGGCGATCCCCGCGAACTCCTCCTCGGTCGGCTCGTGCAGGCCGATCCAGGCGAAGCCGCCGTCCTCGCGGACGCGTCGGATCGCCTCACGCGGCGTCAGGCGCGCCGGGCCGAGGGCGCGCCGGCCGTCGCGGTAGACGGCGCAGTCGACCACGGCACTGCTGGCCGAGGGGTCGCGGGTGGCGTCGTAGGCGGGCTGGACGGCGGCGGACCTGCGCAGGGCCGGACGTACGGCGGCACGCAGGTAGGGCAGCATCGACATGGCAGGCTCCTTCTCGCGCACGGATGAGGACCGCACGGGTGGGAGACCCTCCGCTCGGCAAACCCGGCGGGCAGGCCGGGGCAGGGCGGAAGGAACAGGACGGGAGGACAAGACGTTCTGCCGTCGCTCTTCTGCTGATCGGACGATCAAAAGGCGCGGGATGCACCCGCACAGGGAGCGGAAGAGCGGTTGGTACTGCACGATCGACTTCGGTCCATGACAGTCCCCACCTCCTCCGGCCGGTCCCCCGTGGGGGACTTCCTGTCGCCGGGGCCTCGAAACAACGCTTCTGCGTGCGGCCCCGACCAGCGGTCAACACTATCAGCCGACGGATGGTCAAGACCCGCCCTTTACCCGCCTGATACGAGTTCTATGCTCGCCCCATGGCAGAAATTCTGGCTCTCGTCGAAGCCCGGCTGCGCAGCGCGCTCGGCGAACCCGACGCCCGCGCCGCCGTCACGTTCCTCGGCACCGACCGCATCGAGGTGCTCCGCTTCACCGAGGGCGACCTCGTGCGGTACGCGACGCTCGGCATGTCCGCGAACCCGATGACCGACCCGACCGCCGTGGTCGCCGATCCGCTGCGCGGGCCGCGCGCCGAGCTGGTGCTGACGGTGCGCTCGGGCCTCGCGCCCACCGACCGGCTGCTGCGGCCGCTCGCCGTGCTGGCCGCGTCGCCGCAGGTCGAGGGGCTGGTGGTGGCCCCCGGCGCCTCCCTCGACGTGGGCGAGCCGCTGTGGGAGGGGGCGCCGTTCACCTCCGTGCTGGTCGCCGAGCCGGGCGGGCTGGTGGAGGACCTGGAGCTGGACGAGCCGATGGAGCCGGTGCAGTTCCTGCCGCTGCTGCCCATGACGCCGAACGAGGCGGCGTGGAAGCGGGTGCACGGCGCGGCCGCGCTCCAGGAGCGCTGGCTCGCCCACGGCACCGACCTGCGCGACCCGTTGCGTACGGCCGTGACGCTGGACTGAGGCATCCGGACGGGTGATCGTGTCTTGACGGCGCGCCGGGCGGGGAGGAGCGTGGCTTCTTATGAGGGGCGAACCAACTTGCCCGAAGTGCGGTGGCCGGGTCAGGGCGCCCGGTCTGTTCTCCGACTCCTGGCAGTGCGCGGTGCACGGCGCGGTGCAGCCGCTGCAGCCCGTCATCCCGCCCAGCGTCGAGGCCCTGGGGGTGGTGGTCCACCGGGCGCAGGTGCCGGTGTGGATGCCGTGGCCGCTGCCGTTGGGATGGCTCTTCACGGGGGTGGCGGCTGCCGGTGACGACCGCAGCGGGGGCCGGGCGACGGCCGTCGCCTGCTCGGGGCCCGGGCCGCTGGGCGGAGTCGGGGAGCTGCTGCTGATCGCCGAGGAGCTGGGCGTCGGACTCGGCGCGCGGTACGCGGGGATCGACGGCCCCGACCCCGGCGCGTACATCGACATGTCGTCCCCGCCCCACACCAAGGTCGTCGCGGCGGGCCGCCCCACTCCGCTGTGGCACCTGAAGGGCGTCCCGGACGACCGGGCCGTCTTCGCCGGGGAGGCGCGGGGGATCTGGCTGTGGGCCATCGCCTGGCCCGAGCAGTCGGGCCTCCTGCTGTACGACGAGCTGGTCCTGACGGACATGCGGGACCTGGGCGCGGAGGTCGAGATGATGCCCTGCGGCGCGCTGAGCCCCCGCCTCCTGAGCCCTTAGCCTCCGGGGCCGGCCCGGCCGCCCGATCCGCCCTCTTCGCCGGGCCGGTCGGCCGCCGGTGCGGCCGGGCGTTATCCTGGGGTGTCCCCCCGTACCCGCGACCCCTGGAGCCATGGCCGTGCGCATCGACCTGCACGCCCACTCCACGGCCTCGGACGGCACCGACACCCCCGCCGAGCTGGTCCGCCACGCGGCCGCCGCCGGGCTCGACGTGGTCGCGCTGACCGACCACGACACCGTCGCCGGACACGCCGAGGCCATCGCCGCGGCCCCGGCCGGGCTCACCGTCGTCCCCGGCATGGAGCTCTCCTGCCGCCTCGACGGCATCCCGATGCACCTGCTCGCGTACCTCTTCGATCCCGAGGAGCCCGAACTCGCCCGCGAGCGCGAGCTCGTGCGCGACGACCGTACGCCGCGGGCGCAGACCATGATCGGCAAGCTGCAGGCGCTGGGCGTCGGCATCACCTGGGAGCAGGTCTCCCGGATCGCCGGCGGGGGCTCCGTCGGCCGACCGCACATCGCCACCGCGCTCGTCGAACTGGGCGTCGTGCCCACCGTCTCCGACGCGTTCACCGCGGACTGGCTCGCCGACGGCGGCCGCGCGTACGCCGAGAAGCACGAGCTCGACCCCTTCGAAGCCGTCCGCCTGGTCAAGGCCGCCGGCGGCGTCACCGTCTTCGCGCACCCCGCCGCCGTCAAGCGCGGCCGCTGCGTGCCCGAGAGCGCGATAGCCGAGCTCGCGGCCGCCGGCCTGGACGGGATCGAGGTGGACCACATGGACCACGACACCGACACCCGCGCCCGGCTGCGCGGACTCGCCGGCGAGCTGGGACTCCTCACGACCGGCTCCAGCGACTACCACGGCAGCCGCAAGACCTGCCGCCTCGGCGACTACACGACCGACCCCGAGGTCTACGGCGAGATCACGCGCCGCGCGTTCGGCGCCTTCCCCGTTCCGGGCGCCGGCGGAGCCGCGGGCGCCTGAGGCCCCCTGCCCTCCTGTCCGGCCGCCCGCGCCGGGAGGACGGACGCCGACGTGCGCGCCCTGCGCCCCCTCTTCCTTTCCCTCGTCACACCTCTCACCCCATGCAAGGCATCACTGTGTTCGACTTCGCCGTCTTCGGATCCCTATTTCTCACGCTTTTTGTGATTATGGACCCTCCGGGGATCACGCCGATCTTCCTCGCCCTGACCTCCGGTCGGCCCGCCAAGGTGCAGCGCCGGATGGCCTGGCAGGCCGTCTGCGTGGCCTTCGGCGTCATCGCGGTTTTCGGTATCTGCGGCCAGCAGATCCTGGACTACCTGCACGTCTCCGTCCCGGCGCTGATGATCGCCGGTGGTCTGCTGCTCCTGCTCATCGCGCTCGACCTGCTCACCGGCAAGACCGACGAGCCCAAGCAGACCAAGGACGTCAACGTCGCCCTCGTGCCGCTCGGCATGCCGCTGCTGGCCGGACCCGGTGCGATCGTCTCCGTCATCCTGGCCGTGCAGAAGGCGGACGGGTTCGGTGCCCAGCTCTCGGTCTGGACCGCCATCGCCGCGATGCACGTGGTCCTGTGGCTCACGATGCGCTACTCGCTGGTGATCATCCGGGTCATCAAGGACGGCGGCGTCGTCCTGGTGACGCGGCTCGCCGGCATGATGCTCTCCGCCATCGCCGTCCAGCAGATCATCAACGGCGTGCTCCAGGTGGTGCACGGCGCCTGACGCCCGCCCCGCCTCTTCGGCCCCGTGCCCGCGGCACGTCGAACGCCCCCGCACCGAGAGCTCGGTGCGGGGGCGTTCGACGTCGTGGTGGTGCCGCGTGTCAGGAGGACGCACTCTCGGCCGGTCGGATCAGGATGCGCTGGCCGATGGCGGCCGCCTGCTGCACGATCCGGTTGACGGAGGCCGCGTCCACGACGGTGCTGTCCACGGCGGTCCCGTCGACATCGTCCAGGCGCAGAATCTCGAAGCGCACGGGCTTCTCCCTTCGTCAGTGTTCTCCTTGCACCGTTCCCAACGAAGTGTATGAGGCAAACATTCCCTACGCTAACGAAATTTTTTCTTTAGCTAACTACAAGGTGTGTGCGGAGTCCCAGAACTCGACCAGCGCCCGGGCCGTGACCTGCGGGTTCTCCGCATTGGGGGAGTGCTCGGTGCCCGGTACGACGACCCGCCGCGCCTTGAGCCGCTGTGTCATGTCGTCCATCACCGGGACCGGCCACGCGTAGTCGACCTCGCCGGAGAGCACCAGCTTCGGCAGCTCCACCGCGCTCAGCTCCTCCACCCGGTCCGGCTCGGAGACCAGGACCCGCCCCGTGGCGATCAGCTGCTCGGGAACCGTGGCCAGCCAGCGCTCGCGCAGGAACTCCGCCAGCTCGGGCCCGTCCGGCACCGCGTCCTCCGGGTCGTGCGCGCGCATCGCCGTCCAGACGCCCGGCATGTCCTCCCGCATCACCTCCAGGGCGGCGACCAGCAGCTTGGTCCGCTCCTGCTGTGCGGTGCAGATCGCGGCGGGCCCGCTGCTCATCAGGGTCAGCGATGCGAACGGCGCCGGGTCCCGCAGCACCGCGGCCCGGGAGATCAGCCCGCCGAGCGAGTGCCCGACCAGGTGGACCGGGCCGCCGCCGCCCAGCGCGGCCGCCTGCGCCAGCACGTCGAGCGCCAGCTCCTCCAGGGCGTACGCCGACTCCTCGCGCGGACCGGGGGTCTCGTACTGGCCCCGCCCGTCGACGGCGACGACCCGGTACCCGGCGGCTGCCAGCGGCTCCAGAAGGCCGATGAAGTCCTCCTTGCTGCCGGTGAAACCCGGGACCAGCAGGGCCGTGCCGCGCACCGGCTCACCGGCCTCGTGCACGGCGAACTCGCCGCGGGCGGTCGTGAGGCGGTACGCACGGGCGTCGGACGGCAGCGTCAGGCGGGGCGGCTTGCTCATGGCCCGAGGTTACCGGCCCGTAGCCAACTGTCCAGACCGAGTACGGCCCGTACGCGGCGAGGCCCCGGCCCCCTGGGACAGGGGACCGGGGCCTCGCTTCACGGCGACGGCGGGGCTCAGGCCTCCGCGGCCGGCGCGACGGCCTTGCGGGTCCGGGTGCGCTTCGGCTTGGCCGGAGCCTCCTCGGCCGCGGCGGCCTCGGCCACCGGAGCCTCGGCAGCCGCGGCGGTCTTGCGCGTACGGGTCCGCTTCGGCTTCGCCGGAGCCTCCTCGGCCACGACCGCCTCGGCAGCCGGAGCCGCCTCGGCCGCCGGCGCGACGGCCTTGCGGGTCCGGGTGCGCTTCGGCTTGGCCGGAGCCTCCTCGGCGACGGGCGCCTCGGCGACCGGGGTCACCGCGGCCGCGGCGGCCTGGCGCGGGGCCCGCGTACGGCGGACGCGGACCGGCTCGGACGGCGGGGCGATCTGGAAGTCCGGCTCCGGCCCGGCCGGCACCGCCGCCGGCGCCTCGACGGGCGAGGCAGCGGCTGCGGCCAGGATCGAGGTCTGCGTGGGCTTGCGGGTACGGGCCCGGCGCGCGGCCGGAGCCTTCGCCGCCGGGGCCTTCGCCGCGGGAGCCTCGGCGACCGGAGCCCGGTCCACCGGGGCCTCGGCGGTGCGCGCCTCGACGACACGGGCCTCGGCCACCTTGACGGCGGTGGTGCCCTCGGACGCGGGCGCCTCGGCGACCGGGGTCACCGCGGCCGCGGCGGCAGCGGATGCCGACACCCGGGTGCGGCGGCGGCGCGGACGGCGCGGCTCGTCGGCGGCCGGGGCCTCGGGGGCCTCGGCGACGGCCGGGACCACCGCAGCGGCGGTCTCGGCGGCAGGAGCGGAACCGGCCTCCACCTCGGAGCCACCGCGCGTACGGCGGCGCTGGCGCGGGGTCCGGGCCGGGCGCTCGGCGGGCTGCGCGGAGGCGGCCGCACCACGGCCGCCACGGCCGCCGCGGCCCCCGGTCTCGCCCAGGTCCTCGATCTCCTCGGCCTTCAGGCCCGCCCGCACGCGCTCGGCGCGCGGCAGGATGCCCTTGGTGCCGGCCGGGATCTTCAGCTCCTCGAACAGGTGCGGGGACGTGGAGTACGTCTCGACCGGGTCGTGGAAGTCGAGCTCCAGCGCCTTGTTGATCAGCTGCCAGCGCGGGATGTCGTCCCAGTCCACCAGCGTGATCGCGGTGCCCTTGTTGCCCGCGCGGCCGGTGCGGCCCACGCGGTGCAGGAACGTCTTCTCGTCCTCGGGCGTCTGGTAGTTGATGACGTGCGTCACACCGTCGACGTCGATGCCGCGCGCGGCCACGTCGGTGCACACCAGCACGTCGACCTTGCCGTTGCGGAACGCGCGCAGCGCCTGCTCGCGCGCGCCCTGGCCCAGGTCGCCGTGGACGGCGCCCGAGGCGAAGCCGCGGCGCTCCAGCTGCTCGGCGATGTCGGCCGCCGTGCGCTTGGTGCGGCAGAAGATCATGGCCAGTCCGCGGCCCTCGGCCTGCAGGACGCGGGCCACGAGCTCCGGCTTGTCCATGTTGTGCGCGCGGTAGACGTGCTGCGTGATGTTGGCGACGGTCGCGCCCTCACCGTCGGGCGAGGTGGCGCGGATGTGCGTCGGCTGGGTCATGTACCGGCGGGCCAGGCCGATGACCGCACCCGGCATGGTCGCCGAGAACAGCATCGTCTGCCGCTTGGCCGGCAGGTGGTTGATGATCTTCTCGACGTCGGGCAGGAAGCCCAGGTCGAGCATCTCGTCGGCCTCGTCCAGGACCAGGGCCTTGACGCGGGAGAGGTCGAGCTTGCGCTGGCCGGCCAGGTCGAGCAGGCGGCCGGGGGTGCCGACGATCACGTCGACGCCCTTCTTCAGCGCCTCGACCTGGGGCTCGTACGCGCGGCCGCCGTATATGGCGAGGACGCGGACGTTGCGGACCTTGCCCGCCGTCAGCAGGTCGTTGGTGACCTGTGTGCACAGCTCGCGCGTCGGGACGACGACCAGGGCCTGCGGGGAGTCGGTCAGCTGCTCGGGCGTGGCCCGGCCGGCCTCGACGTCCGCGGGGACGACGACCCGCTCCAGCAGCGGAAGGCCGAAACCGAGCGTCTTGCCGGTTCCGGTCTTCGCCTGGCCGATGACGTCCGTGCCGGAGAGGGCGACGGGAAGGGTCATCTCCTGGATCGGGAAGGGGGTCACGATGCCGACGGCTTCGAGGGCCTCGGCGGTTTCGGGAAAGATCCCGAGTTCTCGGAACGTAGTCAGGGTGCTGCCTCTTCTGTGAGACGCGGCGCGAGGCGGCGAGAGGGGGGTCCTACCGTGCCGGGCTTGCAGTACTGCGACGTACGTACGAAGCTGCGCGGGACCACTGGCCTTCGCTCAAGCGCTTGTGCCGCTGAGGGGGCCCCTCGTGGACGCGGTACGCATGGACGTACGCATCTCCCGAGGGCGGTCGGGTTGGAGCCGATCGGGCCACCGACCGGGCATCCTCATTCGGATGGCCCGCCGAGAATCCGGCAGGCGCTTTACCACTGTACCCCGGAATCGCGCAGGCGTGTCGGGCGAATTCACCTGGTCGTCGCGTTTAGGTGGACGGACGCCGCTGTGACGTGGTGACCTCGAGCGTGGTCCGGCGGGCTATTGTGCGGTGCATGCCGACCGTAGAAAACGCCTCGCCCGCCGACGACAGCACCCCCGCGGACGCGAGCGGGATCGCCGCCCAGGACTGGGCGACCGCCTCTGCCTCGCCGCAGTACCGGGCCGCCGTCGTGGACCTGCTGGGCGCCCTCGCGTACGGCGAGCTCGCGGCCTTCGAACGCCTCGCGGAGGACGCCAAGCTCGCGCCCACCCTCGACGACAAGGCCGAGCTCGCGAAGATGGCCTCCGCGGAGTTCCACCACTTCGAGCGGCTGCGCGACCGGCTCGCGGCGATCGACGTCGAGCCCACCGCCGCCATGGAGCCCTTCGCCAAGGGCGTCGACGACTTCCACCGCCAGACCGCGCCGTCCGACTGGCTGGAGGGCCTGGTCAAGGCCTACGTGGGCGACTCCATCGCCAGTGACTTCTACCGCGAGGTCGCCACGCACCTCGACGCCGACACCCGCGCCCTCGTCGTCGGCGTCCTCGACGACACCGGCCACGGCGGCTTCGCCGTGGAGAAGGTCCGCGCCGCCATCGAGGCCGACCCGCGCTGCGGCGGCCGGCTCGCGCTGTGGGCGCGCCGCCTGATGGGCGAGGCGCTCTCGCAGGCCCAGCGCGTGGTCGCCGAGCGCGACGCGCTGTCCACCATGCTGGTCGGCGGCGTGGACGGGATGGCGGCCGGCTTCGACCTGGCGGCCGTCGGCGAGATGTTCGCCCGGATCACCAAGGCGCACACCAAGCGGATGGCGGCCCTCGGCCTCGCCGCCTGACGCTGCTGCATTCTGACGGCCCGACGGCCCGAGGACTCTGTTTTCTGACGGGCCGACGGCCTGACGGGCCGACGCCCCGACACACCCCGGCCCCGGCGCGCGAGGAGCGCTCCGGGGCCGGGGTGTCTTCAGTTCTCGGGGGGTTCGGTGGGGTCGGGCGGGGGCTCGGGTGGCTCCTCCTCGGGCGGCGGCCGGTCAGCCGCGCGACGGGAGAGAAAACGACGCCCGGGGGGACGGCCTGCGGCCCTCGGTGCCCGGCCGCAGCAGCAGCGACAGGACCACCGCCGCCACCAGCACCGAGCCGACCAGCGTCGCGGTCAGGGTGTTGTGCCCCGGGCCGAGCGCGTACTGCGTGAGGTATGCACCGAACAGGGCGCCCAGCACCCCGCTGAGGAGCACCACCCGCGCGGACGGCAGCCGCCGGGCGAGCAGGCGCGCGGCCAGGGCCGCCAGGGCCAGGCCCAGCAGGGCGGAGCCGAGTGCTTCCATCAGCACCATGAGGGCCTCCCGCAGGTCAGGGGGCGAACCGGGTCACTGCCGTCCTACCCGAAGCGGAACAAAGGGAAACGGCCCGGCGGAATCATCCGCCGGGCCGTTCCACCCGCTTCTTCCGGCCGTCGGCACGGGCCGCGGCGCGGTGGCTCGCGATGCCTCAGAGCGCGCCGAAACCGACCTTGCGCGCGGTCGGCTCGCCCAGGTCGACGTACGACAGGCGGTCGGACGGCACCAGGACCCGGCGGCCCTTGGTGTCGGTGAGGCTCAGCAGCGGCTCCGAACCGGTCAGCGCGGCGGAGACGATGCGCTCGAGCTCATCGGCGCTCAAGTCGCTCTCCAGCACGATCTCCCGGGGTGCGTGCTGCACGCCGATCTTGACCTCCACGGCTTTGTCCCTCCGACGGTCGTTGTGCGCGATCAGTCGCGCTGTACACCGGACCACATTAGCCCGGAGAGGGGACGCGGAGGCGGCGGTGCGGGCACGCTCGCAGCGAACACCGGCCACACCGGCCCCATCTGCCCGCGGCCCCCTACCGCGACCGGCTCGCCGCTCGGGCCTGCCCGCGCTCAGGCCTGCCCGGCCCCGGTCCCGTCCGCGCCGTGCAGCGGGAAGCCGGCGATGCCGCGCCAGGCCAGCGAGGTCAGCAGCCCCACCGCCTTGTCGCGGGCCACCGGGCTCTCGCTGGACAGCCAGTACCGGGCCACGACCTGCGAGACGCCGCCCAGGCCCACGGCCAGCAGCATCGACTCGTCCTTCGACAGGCCCGTGTCCTCGGCGATCACGTCGGAGATGGCCTCGGCGCACTGCAGCGAGACGCGGTCGACGCGCTCGCGCACCGCCGGCTCGTTGGTCAGGTCGGACTCGAAGACCAGCCGGAACGCGCCGCCCTCGTCCTCCACGTACGCGAAGTAGGCGTCCATCGTCGCGGCCACGCGCAGCTTGTTGTCCGTCGTGGACTCCAGCGCACCGCGCACCGACTGCAGCAGGTTCTCGCAGTGCTGGTCCAGCAGCGCCAGGTACAGGTCGAGCTTGCCCGGGAAGTGCTGGTACAGCACCGGCTTGCTGACCCCGGCACGCTCCGCGATGTCGTCCATCGCCGCCGCGTGGTACCCCTGCGCCACGAATACCTCCTGGGCCGCGCCCAGGAGCTGGTTGCGTCGGGCTCGGCGCGGCAGGCGCGTGCCCCGGGGACGCGCTGCCTCCGTCTGCTCGATGGCTGTCACGCCGCCTCCCACTTTCTCTAAGAACACAGTGCGCTCTGCGCCGCGCCCGCCATCGTACTTTTCGGTAACCGAATCTGTAGGGTTCAGGCCGAGTTTTCTCGCTGTACGGACCACCCGGATGTGCTGGTCAGCGGTGCTCGGCGGGGTTACCAAACGGTAGTCTCCCGGGTCGTCGCCCTCAGCGGTACTCGTCCTCGTCCAGGGTCACCACCCGCGCCTGCTCGACGGCGTCCCCGTCCGTCGCCTCGTCTCGGTCCACACCGGTGACGCGCTCGTCGTCGTCGTCGGGCTGCAGCTCGGCCAGCTGCTCCGCCGCATCCGCTTCGGGCGCCTCGGCATCGAGGGCCTCCTGGATCCGGCCCCGGAAGGTGTCCGGCTCTGCGGGGTCGACACTCATCTGGCTCCCCTTCTTCCCTCACCCCTCGTGGTCCTGCTCCACCTATGAGCCTAGGAGGATCGCGGTTGCGCCGCTATGCGTATCCCTGCCCGACCTGTGATGCCGAACACAAGAGTCCGGACGTGATCGTCTCGTAACATTGCCCCCATGTCTTCGACCGAGCTGCCGGGTGTGCGGTCCGCCGCCGAGCCTTCCGTCCGGGCGGGAACCGCCCGGGTGGCCGAGGGGGAGCAGCTGCGCACCGCCCTGCTGCCGGGCCTGGAGCTGGCCGTGCGCTCCCGCCCCGGAACCCGGGTCGGACTGCCGCCCGCGCTGTACGTGCACGGGCTGGGCGGCTCCTCCACCAACTGGTCGAGCCTGATGAAGCGGCTCGAGGACAGCGTCGACGGCGAGGCCCTGGACCTGCCCGGCTTCGGCTGGTCGCCGCCCCCCGCCGACCGGGACTACTCGGTCCGGGCCATGGCCCGCGCGGTCATCCGCCACCTCGACGCCGCCGGCCGCGGCCCCGTCCACCTCTTCGGCAACTCCCTCGGCGGCGCCGTCACCACCCGCGTCGCCGCCGTCCGCCCCGACCTGGTGCGCACCCTGACGCTGGTCTCGCCCGCGCTGCCGGAGCTGCGCGTGCAGCGGGCGGTCGTGCCGACCGCGCTCATCGCCGTGCCCGGCATGGTCGGCCTGTTCGGTCGGCTCACCCGCGGGCTGACCGCCGAACAACGCACCCGCGGGGTGATGGAGCTCTGCTACGGAGACCCCTCCCGGGTGACACCGGAGGACTTCGCCGGCGCCGTGGAGGAGATGGAGCGGCGCACGGCCCTCCCCTATTTCTGGGAGGCGATGACCCGCTCGACCCGCGGGATCGTCGACGCCTACACCCTCGGCGGGCAACACGGACTGTGGAGCCAGGCGCAACGCGTGCTCGCCCCCACCCTGCTGGTCTACGGTGGCCGCGACCAACTCGTCTCGTACCGTATGGCGCGCAAGGCGGCCGCGGCCTTCCGGGGCTCGAGGCTGCTGAGCCTGCCCGAGGCCGGGCACGTGGCGATGATGGAGTACCCCGAGGTGGTCGCCGGCGCGTTCAGGGAACTGCTGCGCGACACCGCACGGGACACCGACCGGGACACCGAAGACGGCAGAGGCTGACGACTGTGGGACGACATAGCCGCAAGGGCCCTGCCCCTGCCCCTGCCCCTTCCCCTGCCTCCGCGCCCGTCCACCCGGCGCCGCAGCCCGCACCGCAGGCGCCCGCCGCCGCGTACGGGGAGCGCCCCGCCTACGAGGACCACCGTCCGCCGTTCGGGGGGTTCCCGGCGTACGGGGAACACCTCGAGTACGGGGAACCCCCGGCGTACGAGGCCGCCCCGGCGTACGAGCAGCCCGCGGCCCAGGACGGGCGCCCGGCGTACGGGGACCCGGCGGCTCCTGACGGGTCGTCCGCATATAGTCCGACCACCGCCCATGACGGCCCGTCGGGGTACGAGCAGTCCGCGGTCCACGACGACCCCTCGGCGTACGAGCGGGCCGCGGATCATGACGGCCCCTCGGCCCACGAGGTGCCCGCGGCTCAGGACGGGCCCCGGGCGTACGGGGCGGCCCAGGTGCCCGAGGCCGCCCTGCGCCGAGAGGCGCACCAGGCCTCCGGCGACGCCCCGCGCCGGGAGGAGCCGCTGCCGTACGGGAGCGCCCCGATGTACGGCGGGCCGCGCGGGCGGCTGCGCGGCGCACCCGCCGCCCACCAGGGGTACGCGCCGCCCGCCGCCCCGGGGTCCGGTGCGCGCCGCGGCGGCCACCCCGAGCAGCGCGAACCCGGCGGCGCCTGGGGCTCCGGCTCCACCACCGGCGCGGTGTACGGCGACTGGCGCGGCGTCCCGCGCGCGCCCCGCCCGGCCGCCGCGGCTGTGCTCGACACCGACACCCCGGCCTTCGGCACCCCCGCCCTCGGATTCCCGCAGGTCACCGTGGCCGTGCCGGGACCGGCCGCCGCCCCGGCCGCCGCGCCCGCCGCCTCCGCCCCGGCGCCCGCGCCCGCGCCCGACCGCGACCCCCTCACCTCCACCGGCGCGCGCCGCCGCGTGCCCGGCCCCCGCGAGTCGGCCGCCGAAGCGCCCGCCGACGGGCCCGCCGCGAGGAAGTCCGGCTCCGGCCGCGGCTCGAAGGTCCGTACGTACACCGGGTTGGCCGCCGCGGCCGTCACCACCGTCATCGCCGTCGTCGTCGCCGGGCAGGCCTTCACCGAGACCGACGGCAAGAACCCCGCCCCGCGCGCCGCCGGCGAGCACCCCGACCGCGCCCTGCCCGGCCAGTCCGCCGCCTCCCGCTCCGACGGCCGGGCCACCCCGCAGCCCCCGGCCGCGGCCGCGCCCGCGCCGGAGCTGTCGTACGAGCAGAAGATGGCCGCGCAGCTCCCGATCGACGAGAAGCTCAAGGGGCCCGGCACCTTCGACACCGTGCCCGGCCTGGCCCCCGCGCCCGGCAAGGGCAAGGTGGTCCGCTACCGGGTCGACGTCGAGCAGGGGCTCGGCCTGGACCCGCAGCTGTTCGCCGAGGCCGTCCACCGCACCCTCAACGACGACCGCAGCTGGGGCCACGGTGGCAGCAAGACCTTCGAGCGGGTGCCGGGCGGTGAGGCCGACTTCGTCATCACCCTGGCCAGCCCCGGGACCACCGGCGTGTGGTGCGCGAAGTCGGGCCTGGACACCACCATCGACAACGTCTCCTGCGACTCCGCGTCCACCGAGCGCGTGATGATCAACGCGTTCCGCTGGGCGCAGGGCTCGCCGACGTACGGGCCGGACCAGATGTTCGCCTACCGCCAGATGCTCATCAACCACGAGGTCGGCCACCGGCTCGGCCACGGGCACGTGAACTGCCAGACCCCCGGCGCCCTCGCGCCGATCATGCAGCAGCAGACGAAGTCCCTCGACATCGACGGAATTCAGTGCAAGCCCAACCCGTGGGTTTTCCCTGGGAATTGACGTGCGAAAGGCGGCACACGGCGGAATCCGTCGTTGACAATGCGTTCGATGATCGGTAATTGTTCTCCGCATGTCGCACCGTCACGCCACCACCGCGAGCGCCGCCATTGAGCTGGCGCTGCTCGGCGTGACCGCGCACAGCGTGGCCGACGTCTTCTGTCGCTGACGCTCCCTGCCCCCGGGCCGCCCGACGGCCCGGAGGTGCCCGGGCCCGCACGCGCCGCGACCTCCACGCTCCTCCTCCGCCGCGCCCCGGGCCCGTGTGCCCGCGAGGTGCGGCTTCCGCCGTTTCCGCCGGATGCCGGCTGCCGGATGTCGGCTGCCGGATGCCGGATGCCGGATGCCGGACGTCGGCTGCCTGATGCCTGACTCCTGACGCCTGATGTAGGTCGTCGGTCGTCGTCGTCCCCTCGCGTGGCTGCTCCCTCCCGTTTCCGCAGTCCACCCACGCCGAGAGGTCCCCTTCCCATGTCCCGTCAGTCCCACATATCGCGCCGCGCCGCCGCCGTCGCCGTCAGCCTCGTACTGGCCGGGGGCGCCGCGGCGTGCGGGCCCAAGGGCGCAGGCGCGGACGGCTCCGGCGGCGGCTCGACCGGCGCCGCGGGCGGCGCCCCGCAGCAGGGCGGCACGCTGACCGTCCTCAACTCCGAGCCGCAGAACGACTTCGACCCCGCCCGCCTGTACACCTCCGGCGGCGGCAACGTCCCCTCGCTGGTCTTCCGTACGCTCACCACCCGCAACCGCGAGGAGGGCGCCGCCGGCACCGCGGTCGTGCCCGACCTGGCCACCGACACGGGCCGGCACAACGCCGACGCCACCGAGTGGACGTACACGCTGAAGGACGGGCTGAAGTACGAGGACGGCACCCCGATCACCACCGCCGACATCAAGTACGGCATCGAGCGGTCGTTCGCCGCCGAGCTGTCCGGCGGAGCCCCCTACCTGCGGGACTGGCTGGTGGGCGGCGAGAGCTACCAGGGCCCCTACAAGGACGGCGGCAAGGGCCTCGACTCCATCGTCGTGCCCGACGCGAAGACGATCGTCTTCAAACTCCGCAAGCCCGAGGGCGACTTCCCCTTCGTCGCCACCCAGACGCAGTTCGCCCCCGTCCCCAAGGCCAAGGACACCGGCGTCACGTACGAGGAGCACCCCGTCTCCTCCGGCCCGTACAAGGTCGTCAAGAACGAGAACGACGGCGAGCACCTCACCCTGGAGCGCAACCCGCACTGGGACCGCGCCACCGACGAGGAGCGCAAGGCCTACCCGGACCGGATCGACGTACGCTCCGGCCTCGACTCCGCGGTCATCAACCAGCGGCTGACCACCAGCTCCGGCCCCGACGCGGCCGCCATCACCACCGACACCAACCTCGGCCCCGCCGAACTCGCCCGGATCGGCTCCGACAAGCAGCTCGCGGCCCGCGTCGGCACCGGCCACTTCGGCTACACCAACTACCTCGCCTTCAACCCGAAGGTGGCCCCCTTCGACAACCCGAAGGTGCGTCAGGCCATCTCGTACGCCGTCAACCGCACCAGCGTCGTCAACGCGGCCGGCGGCTCCGCGCTCGCCGAGCCCGCCACCACCTTCCTGCCCGAGCAGAAGGCCTTCGGCTTCACCCCGTACGACCACTTCCCGGCCGGCAGGTCCGGCGACCCCGCCAAGGCCAAGGAGCTGCTGAAGGAGGCCGGGTTCGGCGACGGCCTCACCATCACCCTGACCCACTCCACCGCCCAGAACCGCCAGACGAGCCCCGAGGTCGCCACCGCCGTGCAGCAGGCCCTCGCCGCCGCCGGCATCACCGTCAAGCTGGAGGGCCTGGAGAACAACGCCTTCAACGAGCGGCGCTGGGACGCCAAGAACACCCCCGGCTTCTTCCTCTCCCGCTGGGGCGCCGACTGGCCCTCCGGCGGCCCCTTCCTCGCCCCGATCTTCGACGGCCGACAGATCGTCACCAACGGCACCAACTACAACCACGCCCAGCTCGACGACCCGGCCGTCAACGCCGAGATCGACGAGATCGCCAAGCTGACCGACCCCGGCGAGGCCGCCAAGCGCTGGGGCGCCCTCGACAAGAAGATCGGCGAGCAGGCCCTGGACGTGCCGCTGTTCCACCCGGTCTACAAGCGGGTCGTCGGCAAGGACGTCAAGAACGTCGTCATCAGCGACTGGACCGGCGTCCTCGACATCTCCCAGGTCGCCGTCAAGTGAGCGCACTGACCGAACGTCGGGCGGCCGGTGCCGGTGCCGGCGCGGGCGCCGGTGCGGGTGCGGGTGCCGGTGCGGGTGCCGGTGCTCGTGAGGGCACCGGCACCCTGCGCCGGGTGCGGCAGCTGCGCAGGCGGCCCTCCGCCCTCGCGGCCGCCGCCGTCCTGGCCCTGCTCGTCCTCCTCGCCCTCGCCGCGCCGCTGGCCGCCCAGCTCACCGGCCAGGACCCGAACGCCTACCACGACGACCTCGTCGACTCCGCCCGCGGCGGCGTCCCGCTCGGCCCCGCCGGCGGGATCTCCGCCGACCACTGGCTCGGCGTCGAGCCCGGCACCGGCCGCGACCTGCTGACCCGCCTCCTGTACGGGGCGCGGATCTCGCTGCTCGTCGCCCTCGGCGCCACCGCCGTCCAGGTCCTCGTCGGGCTGGCCGCCGGGATCGCCGCCGGGCTCGGCAACCGCTTCACCGGCGCCGTCCTCGGCCGGATCACCGACGTGCTGATCGCCCTGCCCATGCTGGTCCTCGGCATCGCCCTGACCGCCGTCGTCCCGCCCGACGTCCCGCGGCCGCTGCTGCTGGTCCTCGTCATCGGCCTGGTCGGCTGGGGCAGCGTCGCCCGCCTGGTGCGCGCCCAGACCCTCGCCCTGCGCGGGCTCGACTTCGTCGCGGCCGCCCGGCTCGCCGGCAACGGGACGCTGCGGATCGCCCGGCGCGAGCTGCTGCCCTCGCTGGCCGCGCCCGTCATCACGTACGCCGCCGTCCAGATCCCCTCCAACATGGTGGCCGAGGCCTCCCTGTCCTTCCTCGGCGTCGGCGTGAAGCCGCCCACCCCGTCCTGGGGGCAGATGCTCTCCACCGCCCAGACCTGGTTCCGGGCCGACCCCGCCTACGTGCTGCTGCCCGCCGGGCTGCTCTTCACCACCGTCCTCGCCTTCACCGTGCTCGGCGACGCCGTCCGCACCGCCCTCGACCCGCGCGAGGGCTCGCGGCTGCGGGTCGGCACCGGAAAGGAGCGCTCGGCGTGACCGGCTTCGTGCTCAAACGGACCGGCGGGGCGCTCCTGGTGCTGCTCACCCTGTCCGTCGCCGTCTACCTCCTCTTCTACGCGGCCCCCGCCGACCCCGCCCGGCTCGCCTGCGGGGAGCGCTGCAACCCCGTCCAGGTCGCCCAGGTCCGCGAGCAGCTCGGCCTGAACGACACGCTCCCGGTGCAGTACCTGCACTTCCTCCAGGGGCTCGTCGCCGGACGCGAGTACTCCGGCGGCGCCGGTACCGTCCTGCACTGCAACGCCCCCTGCCTGGGCTTCTCGTACCAGACCGACCAGCAGGTCACCGCCATGCTGCTGGACCGGCTGCCCGCCACCCTGTCGCTGGCCCTCGGCGCGCTCGTCATCTGGCTCGCCGTCGGCGTCGGCACCGGGCTGCTGTCCGCCCTGCGGCGCGGCGGAATCACCGAGCGGGCCCTGACGGTGCTGACCCTGGCGGGCACCGGCACGCCCGTGTTCATCCTCGGACTGCTGCTGCTCATGGCCGTCTGCGCCTACCTGCAGTGGCTGCCGTTCCCGACGTACGTGGCCTTCGGCGACGACCCCGAGCAGTGGGCCTGGAACCTGCTGCTGCCCTGGGTCACGCTCGGCCTGTTCGAGAGCGCCAAGTACGCCCGGCTCACCCGCAGCGCCACCCTGGAGACCCTCGCCGAGGACCACATCCGCACCTTCCGCGCCTACGGGGTCCCGGAGCGGGCCGTCGTGACCCGGCACGCCCTGCGCGGGGCCGTCGCCCCCGTGATCGCGCTGAGCGCCGTCGACTTCGGCACCATGATCGGCGGCGCGGTGCTCACCGAGTCCCTGTTCGGGATACCGGGGCTCGGCAAGACGCTCATGGACGGGGTCCGGGTCGCGGACCTGCCCGTGGTCGTCGGTGTCGTCCTGGCCATCGGCACCGCCGTCGTCGTGGCCGGAGCCGTCGGCGACATGCTCCACGCCCTCGCGGACCGGAGGGTGGCCCTCGTATGACGAACACGACGAACACGACGAACACGACGAACATGACGAACATGACGAAGACGCCGGAGCAGCCACCGCTGGTGGAGGTCGACGGCCTCACGGTGGACTTCCCGGTCGGCGCAGCAGGGAAGAGGCGAGGGGGCCCGGGGGGTCCGGGGGAGTACGTACGGGCCGTCGACGGGGTGTCCTTCGGCCTGGCGGCCGGGGCCGCCCTGGGCATCGTCGGCGAGTCCGGCAGCGGCAAGTCCACCGTCGCCGCGGCCCTGCTGGGCCTGCACCACGGGACCGGGGCCCGCATGAGCGGCTCCGTGCGCGTCGCCGGCACCGACGTCGGCGCGGCCGGCCCGGCCGGACTGCGCGCCCTGCGGGGCGCCGTCGCCGCCATGGTCTTCCAGGACCCGCTCGGCGCCCTGGACCCGTACCAGGCCGTCGGCGACCAGATCGCCGAGGTGTACCGGGTCCACGCCGACGTCTCCCGGCGGGCCGCCCGGCAGCGGGCCGCCGAGGTCCTGGACCGGGTCGGCATCCCCGACGCGGCCCGCCGCTCCCGGGCCCGGCCGCACGAGCTCAGCGGCGGCATGCGCCAGCGCGCGCTCATCGCGATGGCCCTGGCCTGCGAGCCGCAGCTGCTGATCGCCGACGAGCCGACCACCGCCCTCGACGTCACCGTCCAGGCCCAGATCCTCGACCTGCTGCACGGGCTGCGCGAGGAGCGCGGGCTCGCCCTGCTGCTGGTCACGCACGACGTCGGGGTCGCGGCCGAGAGCGTTGACGGGCTGCTCGTCATGCGGGACGGGCGCGTGGTGGAGCGGGGCCCGACGGCCGGGCTGCTGGCCGCCCCCCACCACCCGTACACGCGCGCGCTGCTGGCGGCGGTCCCCCGCATCGACGCCCCGCGGGCGGCAGCCGCCGCCGCGGCCCCGCCGGGGGCCGGTGCCGGCAGCGCCGGGGTGCCCGTCGTCGAAGCCTTCTCCGTGCGCCGGGAGTTCGGTCGCGGAAAGCGGCGCGTCGCCGCCGTCGGAGGGGTCTCCCTCGCCGTCCGCGCCGGCGAGACGCTCGGCATCGTCGGGGAGAGCGGCAGCGGCAAGAGCACCCTCGGGCGGATGCTCGTCGGGCTCCTGGAGCCCGGCTCCGGGCAGGTCCGCCACCACGGCCGGGAGGCGGAAGGCGTGGTGCCGGGCGTCCAGATGGTCTTCCAGGACCCGGTGTCCTCCCTCAACCCGCGACGCTCCGTCGGCGAGTCCATCGCCGACCCGCTGCGCGCGGCGGGGGAGCGGGACGCGGCCGCGCTCCGGGCCCGGGTCGGGGAGCTGCTGGTCCGGGTCGGCCTGGAGGCCGGCCACTACGACCGCTACCCGCACGAGTTCAGCGGCGGCCAGCGCCAGCGCGTCGGCATCGCCCGGGCGCTCGCGCCGCAGCCGCGGCTGATCGTCTGCGACGAACCCGTCTCCGCCCTCGACGTGACCACGCAGGCCCAGGTCACGGCCCTGCTGGCCGAGCTCCAGCGGGAGCTCGGGATCGCGCTGGTCTTCATCGCGCACGACCTCGCGGTGGTCCGGCAGGTCAGCGACCGGGTCGCCGTCATGCGCGGCGGGCTGGTGGTGGAGGAGGGCCCGGTGGACGAGGTGTACGACCGGCCGCGGCACGCCTACACCCGGCAGCTGCTGGCCGCCGTACCGGCCCTGGACCCGCAGCTCGCGGCGAGGCGGCGCACGGCCCGGCAGGAGGCCCTGGTGCAACGGGGCGGGAGGCCCGGCTAGCGCGCTCGAACGCGAACCGTACGGGAAAGTTACGACTCTTCACCCCTTCCGGTGGCGCGACGGACAACCGTCCGCCGCGCCACGGGCACATCCGCTTGAGTTTTCCCCGCGGCGGTCACCGGATCCGACGGCGGCCGCCAGGACGGGAGATCGGGGGTGCCACTCGTGCGGATCGGACTGCTCACCGAAGGTGGTTATCCGTATGCGACGGGAGAGGCCAGGCTCTGGTGCGACCGCCTCGTGCGCGGGCTGCCGCAGCACGAGTTCGAGCTGTACGCGCTGAGCCGCAGCGCCGAGCAGGAGGAACGCGGCCGGGTCGTGCTCCCCGAGCACGTCACCCGCGTCTGGACCGCCCCGCTGTGGGCCCCCGCCGACGACGGGCGCAGCTACTCCCGGCGCGAGCGGCGCCGGTTCGCCGACGTCTTCAGGGAGCTGGTCCGCGGCATCTGCGCCGGCGACGCCGAAGCCTTCGCCGCCGGGCTCTACGGCCTCGCCGAACTCGCCCGGGACCAGGGCGGGCTGTACGCGGCCCTGCGCTCGGAGACCGCCGTGCGGGCGGTGGAGTCCGCCTGCCGGGCCCCCGGCGCGCGGCGCTCCGTACAGCGCGTGCAGGTGGCGGACCTGCTGGAGTTCGTCGACGCCCTCGAGCGGCTGCTGCGGCCGCTGTCCCTCGACTGGTACGAGGACCTGCGCGAGGTGGACGTCTGCCACGCCACCGCGGGCGGGGTCGCGGCCCTTGCCGGGCTCCTGGCCAAACGCTTCTTCGGGGTTCCGCTGCTGGTCACCGAGTACGGAGTCCGGCTGCGCGCCCACTACCTGGAACGGTCCGAGGACGCCCGGCCCGCCGTCCGGGCCCTCCTCGCGGCCTTCCACGTACGGCTCGCCTGCGAGATCTACGCCCGGGCCGACCTCCTCACCCCCGGCAACGCGCACGCCCGCCGCTGGCAGGAGCGGTGCGGGG
Source organism: Streptomyces sp. NPDC046876 (assembly GCF_040645035.1). Classification (NCBI taxonomy): domain Bacteria; kingdom Bacillati; phylum Actinomycetota; class Actinomycetes; order Kitasatosporales; family Streptomycetaceae; genus Streptomyces; species Streptomyces sp. NPDC046876. Next base: position 43,130 of record NZ_JBEYXK010000022.1, read on the forward strand.
CCACGCGGGACCGGCTGCGGACGGTGTACCCCGGGATGGAGGCGGACCGATTCGCCACCGTCGGCGAGGCCCCCGACTGCGGCGACCCGGACACCCTGGTGTGGGTCGGGCGGATCGAACCGGCCAAGGACCTGATCGCCCTGCTGCACGCCTTCGCCGACGTCCGGCGGGCCGCACCGGGCACCCGGCTGCGGATCTTCGCCACCGCGGCGGTGCCCGGCTACCTCGCCGACTGCCGCTCGCTCGCCGCGCAGCTCTTCCCCGACGAGGCCGCCGACGCGGTCACGGCGGGGGAGAACCCCGTCACCTTCGAGGAGATCGGCGGGCCCGAGGCCCCGACGGCGGCCGACGCGTACGGCTGCGGGCCCGTGGTGGTGCTGTCCTCCGTCATCGAAGGCTTCCCGATCACGCTGGCCGAGGCGATGTTCTGCGGCCGGGCCACCGTGTCCACCGACGTCGGCGCGGTGTGCGAGGTCATCGGCGGCACCGGGCTCGTCGTCCCGCCCCGCAACCCGCGCGCCCTGGCCGACGCCTGCGTGGCGCTGCTGAAGGACCCCGAACGGGCCCAGCGGCTCGGCGCGGCCGCCCGGGCGCGGGCCCTGGAGCTGTTCACCGTGGAGCAGAACGTGGCCGCCTTCCGGGAGATCTACCTCCACCTGCTGGCCCGCGGCCCGGCCCGCCCCGACCCCGCGGTCCCCTTCGGCCGCCCCCCGGAGGCCCGCGTCCCGGGCCACTGGACGAGCCCGACGTGGACCCCGGCGCCGGAGCCCGCGGCGGGCGCTCCCGCGGACGGCTTCGGCGAGGCCTCCGCGGACGGCTTCGGCGACGCCTCCGGGGATCCCTTCGGTGACGCCGGCGGGCATCCCTTGGGCGACGGCAGCGGGGGTGGCTTCGGCGACGCCTGCGCGGGTGCCTCCGGGGACGGGGCCCGTGGCGCCGCACGGGCCGCTGCCGCCGGCCGCGGCCCGGCCGCGGGGGCGACCGGCGCGCCGGTGCCGGTCCCGGGCCCGGGACCGGCCCCCGCTCCGACCCTCGGCGAGACGCCGGCTGCGACCCCGACCCCGACCCCTGTCGCGGTCCCGACCACGGAGGCGACCGTATGACCCTCGACGAATCAGCCCCGCTCGCGGCGGCGCCCCGGCGGCGGCCCGGCGGGGATCCCGTCAAGGCGCTGCTGCACCGGCACCGGGTGCTGTGCGAGCAGGCCGTGGATCCGCTGGAGATCGCCGCCGGGCTGGAGGCCCACGGGATCACCGACCGCACCGCCGCCCGCTTCCGGCACCGCGACGTGTTCTCCCTCGCCGAAGAGCTCTACGCCCGCACCCCGCGCGGGGACGAGCCCGCCGCCCCGGCCGCCGCCGGCCCCGCCGACGCCCGCGCCTTACGCGGATTCGGCTGTTCCCTGCTGCCCGGCGCCCTCGCCCTCGGGGCGGCCGCCGCCGGGCTGCCGCACGCGGGCCCCCTCGCCGCCCTCGCGGCCGTCGCCGCCCTGGTCCGGCCGGGACCGGCGCCGCGGGACCTCTCCGGCCGGGCCGCCCTCGGCGCCGTCTACCTGCTCGCCGCGGCCGTCGTCGGCTGGGCCGTCCACCGCCACGGCGCCGCCCTCGGGGTGTGCCTCGCCCTGGCCGCGGCCCCCGCCCACCTGGCCGCCGCCGCCTTCGCCGCCCGCGCCCGGCGCCGGCTCGCCGCGAGCCGCGCCCTGGAGGACTTCGCGGACGGGGCCCGGCCGCTGCTCCTGTGCTGCGTCGCCGCCTTCACCGCGGCCGCAGCGGGGGCGGCCGCGCTCGCCGGGACCCCGCTCCCCGTCGCGGTGCCGCTCGCCGTGCTGCTCTTCCTGACCCGGCTGCTCCTCGGCCACGGCGCCCCGCGCCGGCCCGTCGCCGCGGCCCTGGCCCTCGCCCTGGTCCCGGCCGCCCCGGCCGCGGCCGCCGCCGCGGCCGGGCTCCTCCTGCTCGCCGTCCCCGTGCTGGCCCGCGCCTCCGCGCACGCCCGGCCCTGAGCGGCGTACCGCCCAGCTCGAAACCGAACCGAAGCGCCGCACTGCCTTCTGCACCGCCCCCCGGACCCACCGGATCCCTCAACCCGAACCGTCGACCAAGGAGACACACGATGACCGGCCAGCCAACCGACCAAGGGGCCGCGCGATGAGGGTGCTGCTGATCGGAGCCAACGGATACCTCGGCCGCTACGTCGCCGACCGGCTGCTCGCCGACCCCGCCGTGCAGCTCACCGCGCTCGGCCGCGGCGACGACGCGGACGTCCGCTTCGACCTCGCCACCGGCAGCCCCGGGGCCCTCACCCGGTTCCTCGACGCCGTCCACCCCGGCGTCGTCATCAACTGCGCGGGCGCCACCCGCGGCGGCGCCCGCGAGCTGACCCGGCACAACACCGTCGCCGTCGCCACCATCTGCGAGTCCCTGCGCCGCAGCGGCTGCGGGGCCCGGCTCGTCCAGCTCGGCTGCGCCGCCGAGTACGGGCCCAGCCAGCCCGGATCGTCCACGGCCGAGGACGCCGTCCCCAGACCGGGCGGGCCGTACGGCGTGAGCAAGCTCGCCGCCACCGAGCTCGTGCTCGGCTCCGGCCTCGACGCCGTCGTCCTGCGGATCTTCTCGCCCGTCGGCCCCGGCACCCCCGCCGGCTCCCCGCTCGGCCGCCTCGCCGAGGCCATGCGGCGCGCCATGCAGTCCGGGGACGGCGAGCTCAAGCTCAGCGGGCTCGGCGTCCAGCGCGACTTCGTGGACGTACGGGACGTGGCGCGGGCCGTGCACGCCGCCTCGCTCTCCGCCGCCCAGGGCGTCGTCAACATCGGCACCGGCCGCGCGGTCCGGCTGCGCGACGCGGCCGCCATCCTGGCCCGGGTCGCCGGGTACGGGGGCGCCCTGCACGAGCTCGACCTGCCGCACGGCGGCCCCGGCGGCCCCGGCGGCCCCGGAGACCGGCAGCCGCACGGGCAGCACGGCCACGGCCACCCGGGTCACCCCGGCCGGGCCTCCGCCCTCGCGGCCATCGGCGCCCCCCGCTCCGAGGCCACCCCCGAGCAGCTGGCCGCCGCGGGCCCGCCGCCGGCCTCGTACCCCTACCCCGACGGCTGCGGCGCCTGGCAGCAGGCCGACGTGCGCACCGCCCGGGACCGGCTCGGCTGGCGGCCCCGGATCAACCTGGAGGAGTCCCTCGCGGACATCTGGATGGAGGCGGCATGCCGCATCTGACCACGCGGGCCGCGGCCGCCGCCGCCACCGAGGCCGGCCGCCTCGGCCTCGGCATCCCCGGCTACGCGCACCCGCTGCTCGCCCCCGTGGAATGGGCCGAGCTGACCCGCCCCGGCACCCCGCTGCACTGGGCCGTGCTCAACGTCACGGACGGCCCCGGCGCCCGCCCCGACCCGCACTGCACCGAGGCCGTCGGCCGGCTCCGGGAGGCCGGCGGCCCCGTGCTCGGGCATCTCGCCATGCGGGACGGGGCGCGGTCCTTCGGGGAGCTGCTCTCCGACGCCCACCGCTACGCCGACTGGTACCGGGTCGACGGCTTCTACCTGGACCGGGCCCCCGCCGGGCGCGACGAGCTCGCCGCGGTGCGCCGCGTCGCCGACAGCCTGCGCGGCCTCGGCGAGGGGGTGCGGATCGTGCTCGGGCACGGCACCCACCCGTACGAGGGCTATGCGGAGGCCGCCGACCAGCTGGTCACCTTCGCGGGGGCGTGGGCCGACTACCGCTGGTCGCAGGTGGCGGAGTGGACCGCCGAGCACCCGCCGGAGCGGTTCTGCCACCTCGTCCACGGGGTGCCGCGCACCCACCTGGAGGAAGCCCTCCGCATCGCCCGCTGGCAGGGTGCCGGCACCATCTGGTTCACCGACCGGCGCGGGGCCCGCGATCAGGATCCATGGGCGTCAATGCCCGCGTACTGGGACGAAATCGTCTCACGTATCGGACCGGGTGTCTCGGAATGAAGAAGGGCGTGGCAGTGTTACGGAAAGAGCCACCGTTCATGCATACCCATCTACGGAGTCCCCGTGTCGCTGCCACCCCTGGTCGAGCCAGCTGCTGAGCTCACCGTTGACGAGGTCCGTCGGTACTCCCGCCACCTGATCATCCCCGATGTCGGGATGGACGGCCAGAAGCGCCTGAAGAACGCCAAGGTGCTGGCCGTGGGCGCGGGCGGCCTCGGCTCGCCCGCCCTCATGTACCTGGCCGCGGCCGGTGTCGGCACGCTGGGCATCGTGGAGTTCGACGAGGTCGACGAGTCGAACCTGCAGCGCCAGATCATCCACAGCCAGTCGGACATCGGCCGCTCCAAGGCCGAGTCCGCCCGCGACACCGTGCTGGGCATCAACCCGTACGTGAACGTGATCCTCCACGAAGAGCGGCTCGAGGCCGAGAACGTGATGGAGATCTTCAGCCAGTACGACCTGATCGTCGACGGCACGGACAACTTCGCCACGCGCTACCTGGTCAACGACGCCTGCGTGCTGCTGAACAAGCCGTACGTGTGGGGCTCGATCTACCGCTTCGACGGCCAGGCCTCCGTCTTCTGGTCCGAGCACGGCCCCTGCTACCGCTGCCTCTACCCGGAGCCCCCGCCGCCGGGCATGGTCCCGAGCTGCGCCGAGGGCGGCGTGCTGGGCGTGCTCTGCGCGTCCATCGGCTCCATCCAGGTCACCGAGGCCATCAAGGTCCTCGCCGGCGTCGGCGAGCCGCTCGTGGGCCGTCTGATGATCTACGACGCCCTGGAGATGCAGTACCGCCAGGTCAAGGTCCGCAAGGACCCCGACTGCGCGGTCTGCGGCCCGAACGCCACCGTCAAGGAGCTCATCGACTACGAGGCCTTCTGCGGCGTCGTGTCGGAGGAGGCCCAGGAGGCGGCGCTCGGCTCGACGATCACTCCGAAGCAGCTCAAGGAGTGGATCGACGAGGGCGAGAACATCGAGATCATCGATGTCCGCGAGAAGAACGAGTACGAGATCGTCTCGATCCCGGGCGCCAGGCTGATCCCCAAGGGCGAGTTCCTGATGGGCAACGCCCTTCAGGACCTCCCGCAGGACAAGCGCATCGTCTTGCACTGCAAGACGGGTGTCCGCAGTGCGGAAGTCCTCGCGGTCCTGAAGTCCGCGGGCTTCGCTGACGCGGTCCACGTGGGCGGCGGCGTGATCGGCTGGGTCAACCAGATCGAACCGCAGAAGCCGGTCTACTAGCAGCCGGATCGCGTGATGTGCATGAAGGGCCGTACCTGCGACGGGGTACGGCCCTTCGCCGCATGCAACCGAGATCAGGCGGCTGCATTGGGCGGCGGGGCGGTGGGCGTGGCGGTGGGGGCGCTGCACACGGCATTGCGGCCGGGCGCCTTCCCCTCCAGGAAGTAGCGGTCGACGGCCTTCTGCACGCACTCGTCGCCGCTGTTGTACGCCCCGTGCCCCTGCCCCTTGTACGTGAGCTCCACGCCCACGCCGGGGCCGAGCCGCTCGACCATCCTGCGGGCACCCTCGTACGGGGTCGCCGGGTCCCCGGTGTTGCCGATCACCAGGATCGGCGCGGAGCCGGGCGCGGACACGTCCGGCGTCTGCCAGGCCCCGGCCACCGGCCAGTTGGTGCAACTCATCAGCGCCCACCCCAGGAAGTCCCCGAAGACGGGCGATGCCGCCCGGAACCGCGCCAGCCTGGCCTTGGTCTGCTCCAGCGTGAACCGGTCCTTGGAGTCGGCGCAGTTGATGGCGGTGTTGGCGGCACCGATGTTGCTGTAGCGGCCGTAGCGGTCCCGCCCGTTGAGCGCGTCGGACAGCGCCATCAGCAACTGCCCCTGCCCGCCCTCGGCTTCGTCGAGCCCCTGCTCCAGCAGCGGCCACAGCTCCTTGGAGTAGAGCGCCTGGGCGATGCCGTTCGTGGCGGCGGAGTCGGTCAGCTTGCGGCCGCCGAGCCCGGCGATGGGCTTCTGCGCGAGCCGCTTCTGCAGCGCGACGATGTTGTCCTCGATCTCCTTCGCGGTGGTGCCCTGCAGCCGGCACTCCTCGCCCCGGTCCACGCAGTCCTGCGCGAAGTTGCCGAGCGCGAGCTGGAACCCCTTGGCCTGGGCCAGTGCCCCTTCCTCGGAGGTCTTGGTCGGGTCGACGACGGCGTCGAAGACGGCCCGCCCGACGTTCTTCGGGAAGAGGTGGGCGTACACCCCGCCGAGCTCGGTGCCGTAGGAGATCCCGAAGTAGTTCAGCTTCTCGTCGCCGAGGGCCTGCCGGATCCGGTCGAGGTCCCGGGCGGCGTTCTCGGTCCCCACATACGGCAGCACCTTCCCGGACCGCTTCTTGCAGGCTTCCTGGTACTTCCGAATCCCATCGACGAACGCGGCTTCTTCCTGGCGGGTCTCGGGCGAGGAATCCTGTGCGTAATACCGGTCGAGCTCCTTGTCGGTCTCGCACAGCACGGGCGCGCTGCGGCCCACCCCCCGCGGATCGAAGCTCACCAGGTCGTACCGGCTGCGCAGGGCCTCGTACTCCTTGGCGGCGCCGGGCAGCGTACTGATCCCGGACCCTCCGGGCCCGCCGAAGTTGAACACCAGCGACCCGAGCCGCTTGCCCTTGTCCCGGGCCCGCGCCCGGATGAGCGCGAGGGGGATGGTCTCCCCCTCGGGCTTGGCGTAGTCCAGCGGCACCCGGAGCGTGGCGCACTCCCAGTCCTTGGGCGGCGCCTGCCCGCCCCCCTGGGCGGCATCGGGAGCCGCGCACTCCCCCCACTTCAGCGGCGGGGGCCCCTTGGTCCCCCCGGCCCGCGGCGCAGCCCCCGGCCCGGAACACCCGGCCACCACGACGCCGACCACCCCGACAGCGACCACCCACACACCACGTCTCGCCATACCCCCATCCTCCGCGCCCCCCACACCCCCCGCCCCCGCACTGACCCGTCCGGGTCAGGAGGGCCGACAGCCGTCCCCGTCCCGGCTGTCGACGAGCCTGAAGTCATCGAGGGCGGCCAAGAAGTCCTCCTTGACGCCATCGGCGGGCAGATCGTCCAGGCGTTCCCGGGCCAGCTCTTCAGCGGCGGACGCCACCACCCGCGCGAGTACGCCCGGGCTGACGAGCGCGATCGACCGGCACCCAGCGCTCACGCTGACGCCCTTCTTCGTCGATCTGAACCTCAGCTCGAACGAGCTGTCGACGCCCGTGAAGGACCCCGTGCGCGTGCGTCCTTGCAGCAGCTCGCGCAGGCAGTCGAGGAGCTGGGCCACCGACACGTAGATCATCATTCCCTGATCGGGTGTCCGCCCTGAGCTGTCCGCTTCCCCGAACTTCCCGCGCCAGACCATGTCGCCGAGGTCGAACCCGCTCGGGTCGCCCTGCCCCTGCCGAACGGTGAATTTCACATTCACGGAAATGTTGCTCTCTCCTACGGGGAAAGAATTGCGGGTCCGGTCGGCGGTTGTTGCGGGGCGGGATACCGGGCGGCTAGATGGCTTCCTTGCGGGTGAGGTAGTTGAAGGAGATCCAGCCCGGGAGGACCGGGAGCCAGAAGGTCATCAGGCGGAACAGGAGGACCGCGGAGATGGCGACCTCCTTTTCCAGGCCGGCTGCGATCAGGCCCAGGGTCAGGGTGGTTTCCACCGCGCCGATGCCGCCCGGGGTCGGGGCCGCCGAGCCCAGGGCGTTGCCGGCCAGGAAGACCACCGCGATGCTCGCGTAGCTGAGGGTCTCGCCGCCGCCGAAGGCACGGATCGACGCGTCCAGGCACATCACGAAGCAGCCGGTCAGCAGCAGCATGCCGCCGATGCCGGTCATCAGCTTCTGCGGCCGCTGCAGGACGTCCAGCATGCGCGGGACCACGCCCGCGAACAGCGCCCGGACCCGGGTGACGACGAACTTCCGGAGGAAGGGGACCGCCGTCACCACCAAGACCAGGACCGCGACCGTGAGGAGGCCCGCGATGACCGTCCTCGACGGGGTCATCTCCGGGGTCTTCTCGGTGCCCGTCAGGTAGCCGAACGCCAGCAGCAGGAGGATGTGGCTCGCCAGGCCGAACAGCTGCGAGGCGCCGACGCTCGCCACGGCCAGGCCCGGCCGGACCCCGGCCCGCTGCAGGAAGCGCGTGTTCAGGGCGACACCGCCGACCGCGGCCGGCGCGACCAGCTTCACGAAGGAGCCGGCCACCTGCGCGAGCACGGTCCGCAGGAACGGCACCCGCTCCGGCACGAAGCCCAGCAGGCTCATCGCGGCCGCGCAGTAGCTGAGCGCCGAGAAGGCCAGCGCGGCCCCCACCCAGCCCCAGTCCGCCGTGCCGACGATCGTCGCGAAGTCCACGTGGGCCAGCTGCGTCAGCAGGAAGTACGCACCGAACGCGCCCGCGATGAACGACACCAGCGTCCGCGGCCGGATCCGCTCCAGCCGGGCCGGCTCCACCGGCGCCTGCGGCCGGATCAGCAGGACCTGGGCGCGGATCTGGCTCAGCAGGTCCTCCTCCCGCGCCCCTTCCAGCGCGTCGTCCAGGGCCCTCTTCTCGGCCTTGCGGTCCGCCGCCGAGGTGGCCGCCGCATTGGCCCCGGCCGCCTCCCGCGCGGCCTTCGCCGCCCGCGAGGACTCCAGTACGGCCTCGCGCTGCCGGTCGGCGCGCTCCCGGGCCAGCCTGCGCAGCGTCGCCCGGGTGGAGCGGCTCAGCGCGATCGGCTGGAGCAGCGGGAGGCAGTCCGCCACCGTGTCGGGGCCGAGCACCGACACCGCCGAGGCCACCGCCCGCTCCGCCCCGACGCGCAGGCCGAGCGTGGTCAGCAGCTGGGCGATGTCCATCCGGAGCACCAGGTCGCCGGCCGCGATCTCGCCGCCGCGCAGGTCCGTGAGGACCACCGCGCCGGAACGATCCACCACCAGCGCGTCCCCGGTGAGCCGGCGGTGCGCGATCCGGCGCGACTGCAGGGCCCGTACCTGCTGCCAGGCGTTGTGGGTCAGCTCGTCGGTGATCTCCTCGTCGGCGAGGGCGTCCAGCGGTCGGCCGTCCAGGTGCTCGTACACGAGCATCACGGCGTCCGGGCCGAGCTCGGAGGTGGCGATCAGCTTCGGCGCGTTCGCCCCGGCCGCGATGGCCGCGTACGCGAGGAGCGCCTCCTGCTCCAGCGCCTGTCGCAGCGACTGAAGCGAGCGCCGGGTCGTGATCCCGCGCAGCGTCATCCGGCGCCAGACCCGGTAGAAGAACCCGTGCGCCTGCTGCTCGCGGTCGACGACGGTCACGTCCAGCGGCGGGCCGTCCTCCAGCGTGACGTGGTAGCGGCGGCCCCGGTCGCTGGCCTCGGAGGCGTCGGCGCCCTCGGGGAGCTCGGCGCGCATCGCACTGACCGGCTGGAAGCCGACGCGGCGCAGGCCGGCCAGCAGGTTCTGCCCGGTGGGCCGGACGTTGGGCGAGCCGACGGCGTACAGCGTCCCGTACGCGACGCTCCAGCCGATCAGCACCGTCAGGATGATCGAGAACGGGGTGGTGTAGCCGCTGACCAGCATCGCGAACGCGTCCAGCAGCAGCACCACCCACAGCGCCACCCGCCAGCGCGGCCGGCGCGTCATCCCGACGGCCGTCATGTACGCGATGACCGGCGCGAGGTAGCCGTGCACCGGGTCGGTGGGCGCCCCGCCGGCGCCGGCGGCCCGGGTCAGGGCGTCCTGGATGGTCTCCGGGGCGCCCTGCGAGACCCACAGGTCGGTGGCCAGGGTGACGCCGTGGGCGAGGACGGCGGCGAGCACCCCGTCGGCGATGCGGAGCCCGTCGCGCTTGATCAGCCGCTCGATCGCGAAGGCGACGGGGACGAGCAGCACGGCGATGCTCGACATCAGCCCGGCGACCTTGATCAGCAGGTCGGGGGCGGCGCCGGTGCCCTGGGAGATGTCGGCCTCGAGGCCGGCGGTGGTGCCGTGGGCGAAGGCGGCGATGCCGAGGACGACGGCGATGCCGAGGATGCCGACGAGGAGGCGGACCAGGTCGGACGGCCGGTGCACGCGGGCGGCGAGCAGCGGCTCGTCCACCTCGACGGCCCCCTCGGGGTGCTCGGCGGGGAGCGGGTCGGACAGCTCTGCGGAAGGCTCGGCCGCGGGTCCGGCGGCGGGTCCGGTCGCGGGTCCGGCTCCGGCTGCGGGCTCAGACACGGGCTCGGCTCCGGACTCGGATACGGGTCCGGCGGCGGGCTCGGACACGGGCTCGCCGTGGAGTCCGCCGGGGAATTCGTCGCCCGGCCCGGCGGAACTCTCGGCCGCGGGCTCCCCGGAGCGCTCGGCCGCGGGCTCCCCGGAGCGCTCGGTCGCGGGCTCGCCGGAGGGCTCGGTCGCGGGCTCCCCGGAGCGCTCGGTCGCGGGCTCGCCGGAGGGCTCGGTCGCGGGCTCGCCGGGACGCGGGCCCGGCCGCGTGCCGCCGTCCTCGCTCGCGCCGTCCGGAGGGCTCACACCCTGCTCCTTCGTCGTCACATCCGTCTCTTCTTGATCACGTATCACCAGTCACCGCCCGGAAGATGGTGGCACGGACGGGCGGGCCTGCGGGGCATCAGGGTGCGCGCCGGTGCGGAAGCAAAGGCTCCGCGAAGCCGCCCGGGCCGGTCCGGCACCATGGGCGGAATGAGCGAAGAGCTGCCCGCGTACGCGGAGCGCGTGCTGGACGTGGCCGACCGGATTCCGCCCGGGCGGGTGATGACCTACGGGGACGTCGCCGAGTGGCTCGGCGAGGGCGGCCCGCGCCAAGTCGGGCGCGTGATGGCCCTGTACGGGGGAGCCGTGCCCTGGTGGCGCGTGGTCCGCGCCGACGGGCGGCCCCTGCCGGGCAGCGAGCCCCGCGCCCTGGAGCACTACCGCGCCGAGTCCACCCCGCTGCGGCTGACCGCCGACGGGGAGGCCCGGCTGGACATGCGGCGGGCCCGCTGGGACGGCAGCGGGGCCGGCGGTGCGGGCGGTGCGGGCGGAGCGGGAGGCTCGGGGAGCGACGGGGGTCACACCTGACAGCTTCCGCCATCGGGCGCCCGCGCGTCCGGCCCGGGGCCCGGCCGGAGGCCCGTACGGGGGACGCGCGGCGGCCGCGGCGGGGTCCCGCCGCCGACCTCGGGGAACTGCGCGGGGCGGGCCGCTTGCCGTAGCGTTGCCTCTTCGGCGGTCGCCGCCGGGGCCCGTCGCGGCGCCCGTGCAGCGGCCCCGGCGCCCGTACGCACCACCGCAGCAGCAGACCCACCAGGACCGGCACCCCACGTGATCACCTCCTCCTCCGACCGCTCCGAGCGGCGGCGTACGCGGATCCCCGACGCGTACCGCCTCGTGCGCAGCGGACCGAAGCGGGTGGATCCCCCTGTCCTGGACGCAAGCCAGCAGGCGGTGGTTGATCACACCTCCGGCCCGCTGCTGGTCCTGGCCGGACCGGGCACCGGGAAGACGACCACCCTGGTCGAGGCGGCCGCGGCCCGCGTCGAGGCCGGCACGGACCCGGCCCGGATCCTGATCCTCACCTTCAGCCGCAAGGCGGCGGTCGAGCTGCGCGACCGGGCCGCACTGCGGCTCGGCGGGGCCCGCGCCCCGCAGGCCACCACCTTCCACTCCTTCTGCTACGGGCTGGTCCGCGCCCACCAGGACACCGACCTGTTCGCGGACCCGCTGCGGCTGCTGTCCGGACCCGAGCAGGACGTCATGGTCCGCACCCTGCTGGAGGGCCAGCGCGAGATCCGGTCCATCCGCTGGCCCGACGACCTGCGCGCCGCGCTGACCACCCGCGGCTTCGCCGACGAGGTGCGCGCCGTGCTCGCCCGCGCGCGCGAGCTGGGGCTCGGCCCGGCGGCGCTGGACGCGTTCGCCGACCGGATCGGCCGCCCCGACTGGAAGGCCGCGGCCGCCTTCCTCTCCGAGTACCTGGACGTCCTGGACATGCAGGGCACCCTCGACTACGCCGAGCTGCTGCACCGGGCCGTGCTGCTGGCGGAGCGGACGCCGGCGCTGGCCTCCGCGTACGACGTGATCTACGTCGACGAGTACCAGGACACCGACGCCTCGCAGCTGCGGCTGCTGCGGGCGCTGGCCGGGCCCGGCGGGACGCTGGTCGCCTTCGGCGATCCCGACCAGTCGATCTACGCCTTCCGCGGCGCCGACATCAACAACATCCTCGACTTCGAGGGCTCCTTCCCCGGGGCCGCGGTCCGCGCCCTGACGGTGGGCCGCCGCTCGGCGTCCGAGCTGCTGGCCGCCACCCGCCTGCTGGCCGCGCGCATGCCGGTGCCGCGGCTGCCGGCGCAGGCCGTACGGGCGCACCGCGGGCTCGCGCCGACCCGCGAGGGCGGCCGGGTGGAGGTGTACACGTACCCGACGGCCGGCGCCGAGCTGGACAACATCGCCGACATCCTGCGCCGGGCCCACCTCGAGGACGGCGTGCCCTGGCAGGACATGGCCGTCCTGGTCCGCTCCGGCGGCCGCACCCTGCCGGCGATGCGGCGCGCCCTGATCGCGGCGGGAGTCCCGGCGGAGACGGACGGCACCGACACCCCGCTCCGCCACGAGCCGGCCATCACCCCCCTCCTGACGGCCCTGCGCACCGCGGCGCTGTCGCTGACCGCACCCGAGCCCGGCATCATCGCCTCCGCGGCAGAAGGTGCGCAGGACACGTCGGCGGCCGCCGCTGACGCCGCGTCCCCGGCCATGCGGCCGGCCGACGGGCCGGGGCCCGCAGTCGACGGCGCGCAGGACGAGACCCCCTCCGAGGACGGAGGCGGGATGCCCGGCTCCGCCCCGTGGCCCGACGCCGAAGGCGCGGCCGCGGCGGTCGCGCCGGGAGACGCCGACCCCGCGGACGCGTCCCCGCCGGCCGGCCGGCCGGAGGCCGCGGTCGACGGCGTGCAGGACGCCACCGCCTCCCGGGGCGGAGGCGGGGTGCCCGGCTCCGCCCCCTTGCCTGACGCCGAACGGGCGGCCGCGGCAGACCCCCGGACCGCTGCCGCCGACGCTGGGTCCCCCCTGGCCGTGCAGCCCGCCGGAGTCGCCGCTGAGGGCGACGGTGCGGACGAGGCCACCGCCCACGGGACCGCCCCCGCGGGCGAGGCTGACGCCGCCGCGGAGCAGGTCGGCGTGCCCGCGCACCCGTCCGGCGGCGACGACACAGCCTCGGGCGGCAGCGACGAGGTCGGCGCCGGTACGTCCCGGAGCGGGCAGGCGGTCGGCGCGGACGCCGGGGCTGCGCCCGCCGGCGGCGGTGGGGGCGAGGGTGCCGCCGCAGAGGCCGGGCCCGGAGCCGCGGTCGACGCCGGGTGGGTCGGGGTCGAGGCGGCGCTGCTGTTGCTGACCTCGCCGCTCGGCGGGATGGACGCCGCCGATCTGCGCCGCCTCGGGCGGGCGCTGCGGGACGAGGAGCGCGCCGCCGGCATCGCCGTGCCCGCGCCCTCCGACGTGCTGCTCGCCCGCGCCCTCGCCGAGCCGGAACGGCTCGTCGCGCACGACCCCGCGTACGCCCGCGGCGCACAGCGCCTCGGCCTGCTCCTGCGCAAGACCCGCGAGCTCCTCCAGGGCGGCGGCACCGCCGAGGAGGCCCTGTGGACCCTCTGGGACGGCACGCCCTGGCCGCAGCGCCTCGAACGCAGCGCACGCCGCGGCGGACCGGCCGGACGCAACGCCGACCGCGACCTCGACGCGGTCTGCGCGCTCTTCGACACCGCCGCCCGCGCCGAGGACCGTACCGGCGGCCGCGGCGCCCTGAACTTCCTGGAGCAGCTGGAGGCCGAGGACATCGCCGCCGACACCCTCACCCGCCGGGCCGCCCGCTCCGACGCCGTCCGGCTGATGACCGCCCACCGCTCCAAGGGCCTCGAATGGCGCCTCGTCGTCGTCGCCGGGGTACAGGAGGGCCTGTGGCCCGACCTCCGCCGCCGCGGCTCCCTCCTCGAGGCCGACCGCATCGGCCGCGACGGCCTCGCCGAGCCCCTCCCCGCCGGAGCCCTCCTCGCCGAGGAGCGCCGCCTGTTCTACGTCGCCGCCACCCGCGCCCGCGACCGGCTCGTCGTCACCGCCGTCAAGGCCCCCGCCGAGGACGGCGATCAGCCCTCCCGCTTCCTGACGGAGCTCGGCGTCACCCCCAAGGACGTCACCGGCCGCCCGCGCCGCCCCCTCGCCGTCCCCGCGCTCGTCGCCGAGCTGCGCGCCACCACCGTCGACCCCGACGCCTCCCCGGCCCTGCGCGACGCGGCCGCCCGGCGCCTGGCCCGCCTCGCCGCGCTCACCGACGACGAGGGCCGGCCGCTGGTGCCCGCCGCGCACCCGCAGCGCTGGTGGGGCCTGTACGAGCCCACCCGCAGCAGTGTCCCGCTGCGCGACCGCAACCGCCCCGTGGCCCTCTCCGGCAGCGCCCTGGACCAGCTCGCCAACACCTGCTCCCTGCAGTGGTTCCTGGGCCGCGAGGTCAAGGCCGACGCGCCCTCCACCGCCGCCCAGGGCTTCGGCAACGTCGTCCACGTCCTCGCCGACGAGGTCGCCTCCGGCCGGACCCCCGCCGACCTGGCGGTCCTCATGGAGCGCCTCGACTCCGTCTGGGACGCCCTCGCCTTCGACGCCCCCTGGAAGTCCCGCCAGGAGAAGGACAACGCCCGCGCCGCCCTGGAGCGCTTCCTGCGCTGGCACACCACCGACCGCGGGGGCCGGGCGGCGGTCGCCACGGAGCACGATTTCGACGTCACGCTCGAAGCGGGCGAGTACGCCGTCCGGATCCGGGGCTCCATGGACCGGGTCGAGGCGGACCCGCAGGGGCGTGCGTACGTCGTCGACTTCAAGACCGGCAAGTCCGCGCCGACCAAGGACGAGGTGGCCCGCCACCCCCAGCTCGCCGTCTACCAGCTCGCCGTCCGCGAGGGCGCCGTCGACGAGGTCTTCGACGGCGTACGGCCCGAGCCGGGCGGCGCCGAGCTCGTCCAGCTCCGCCAGGGCGCCGCCAAGCGCGACGGAGGCGAGACGGTCCCCAAGGTGCAGGCCCAGGAGGCGCTGTCGGCCGGCTCCTCCGGCGAGTGGGTCGGCGACCTGCTGGCCACCGCCGCCGGACGGGTCCTCGACGAGCGGTTCGCCCCCGCCACCGGCAGCCACTGCGACCACTGCTCCTTCCGCAGCGCGTGCAGCGCCCGCCCCGAGGGGCGCCAGACGGTGGAGTGAGCCCGCCCGGCCCGCCGGCCGTCCACAGGTGTGATGCGGGTCGCGGGCAGTGTCGGCGCGGACGGCTAGCCTTTGCGGGTGTCCGCGCGCCCGTCCCCCCTCACCGACCCCGAGCAGCTCAAGGAGCTCCTCGGCATCCCGTTCACCCCCGAACAGCTGGACTGCATCACCGCCCCGCCCGCCCCGCAGGTCATCGTCGCCGGCGCGGGCTCAGGCAAGACCACGGTCATGGCCGCCCGCGTGGTCTGGCTGGTCGGCACCGGGACGGTCGCGCCCGAACAGGTCCTCGGCCTGACCTTCACCAACAAGGCCGCCGGCGAGCTGGCCGAGCGCGTACGGGGGGCCCTCGCGCGGGCCGGCGTCACCGACCCGGACCCCTCCCCGGCCGACCACCCCGACGCGGTCGGCGGCGAGCCCCGCATCTCCACCTACCACGCCTTCGCCGGCCAGCTGCTGAAGGACCACGGCCTGCGCATCGGCCTGGAGCCCAGCGCCCGCCTGCTCGCCGACGCCACCCGCTTCCAGCTCGCCGCCCGTGTGCTGCGCGAGGCGCCCGGACCGTACCCGGCGCTGACGAAGTCGGTGCCCGACCTGGTCAGCGACCTGCTCGCGCTGGACGGGGAGCTCTCCGAGCACCTGGTCACCCCCGCGCGGCTGCGCGCGTACGACACCGCCCTGCTGGACGAGCTGGCCGGCGTCCGCCTGACCAACGACGACCTGCGCAAGGTCCCCGAGGCGGTCCGCGGCCGCCTGGAGCTGCTGGAGCTGACCGAGCGCTACCGCGCCGCCAAGCGCTCCCGCGACCTGCTCGACTTCAGCGACCAGATAGCCCTGTGCGCGGAGCTCGCCACCACCCGGCCCGAGGTGGGGGCGCTGCTGCGCGAGGAGTTCCGGGTGGTCCTGCTCGACGAGTACCAGGACACCTCCGTCGCGCAGCGGCTGCTGCTGTCCGGCCTGTTCGGCGGGGGCACCGGGCACGCCGTGACCGCCGTCGGCGACCCCTGCCAGGCGATCTACGGCTGGCGCGGGGCGTCCGTGGCCAACCTCGACGACTTCCCCGAGCACTTCCCGCACGCCGACGGCCGCCCGGCCACCCGGTTCTCGCTCAGCGAGAACCGGCGCAGCGGCGGCCGGCTCCTCGACCTGGCCAACGGGCTGGCCGCCCCGCTGCGGGCCGTGCACGAGGGCGTCGAGGCGCTGCGGCCCGCGCCGGGCGAGGAGCAGGCGGGCTCCGTGCGCTGCGCGCTGCTGGCCACGCACGCCGAGGAGCTCGACTGGCTCGGCGATTCGGTCGCGCACCTGGTCCGCACCGGGACCGAGCCGCGCGACATCGCGGTGCTGTGCCGCTCGGCCGGGGACTTCGCGCAGATCCAGGCGGCGCTGGTGGCCCGGGACGTGCCGGTCGAGGTGGTCGGGCTGTCGGGGCTGCTGCACCTGCCCGAGGTGGCCGACCTGGTCGCGGTGTGCGAGGTGCTCCAGGACCCGGGGGCCAACGCCTCCCTCGTCCGGCTCCTGATCGGGCCGCGCTGGCGCATCGGCGCCCGCGACCTGGCCCTGCTGGGGCGGCGGGCGCGGCAGCTGGTCGGCCGGGCGAGGGGCGAGGTGGACCCCGACGGGCGGCTCGCCGCGGCCGTGGAGGGCGTGGACCCGGCCGAGGTCGTCTCGCTGGCCGACGCACTGGAAACGTTCCTGGACGGCGCGGGCGGCGGCTCCGGTGCCGGGGAGGGCGCGGAGGACCTGCCGTTCTCGGCGGCCGCCCGGGTCCGCTTCGCCCACCTCGCGCAGGAGCTGCGCGACCTGCGGCGCTCGCTCGCCGACCCGCTCATGGACGTCCTGCACCGGGTGCTGGCCGCGACCGGGCTGGACGTCGAGCTGTCGGCCTCGCCGCACGCGCTGGCCGCGCGCCGCCGCGAGACCCTGTCGTCCTTCCTGGACGTGGCCGCCGGCTTCGCCTCCCTCGACGGCGAGGCGTCGCTGCTGGCCTTCCTCGGGTTCCTGCGGACGGCCGTGCAGTACGAGAAGGGCCTCGACCACGCGCTCCCGGGCGGGGAGAACACGGTGAAGGTGCTCACCGCCCACAAGTCCAAGGGGCTGGAGTGGGACGTGGTCGTCGTCCCCGACCTGTGCGCGGGCTCCTTCCCCAAACAGAAGCCGCCGGAGGCGTGGACCTCGTACCCGAAGGTGCTGCCGTACGCGCTGCGCGGCGACGCCGCCACCCTGCCCGGGGATCCGGAGTGGACCTCGGCCGGGCTGAAGTCCTTCAAGGCCGCCCTGAAGGACCACAAGGAGGTCGAGGAGCTCCGCCTCGGCTACGTCACCTTCACCCGCCCGCGCTCCCTGCTGCTGGCCTCCGGCCACTGGTGGGGCCCGACGCAGAAGAAGCGGCGGGGGCCGTCCCCGTTCCTCCAGGCGCTGTACGGGCACTGCGTGGCGGGCCACGGCGAGATCGAGGCCTGGGCCCCGGAACCCGACCCGGACGAGGAGAACCCCGCCCTGGCGGCCGGATCGGCCCCGGACCACTCCTGGCCCCTGCCCCTGGACCCCGCGTCCCTGGCCCTGCGCCGGGCGGCGGCGGCCCTGGTCGAATCCCACCTCGCGGACCCTGCAGCCCAGGCCGACGAGGACCCGTACCTGTGGCCCCCGCACTGCGAGGACCCGTCCTACGCCGAGGAACCCTGGCCCACCGACGGCCCGTCGTCCGACGGCTCCGGCATGCCCGCGGCCGACGGGCACGACGACCTGTGGCTGCCCGCCGACCCTTCGGCGCCCGCCGCCGCGCGCCCGACCGACGCCCCGGCGTCCGCCGCCGCCATGCCCGCGGCGGCCCCGGACGACGACCTCTGGCTGCCCGCCGACCCCTCGGCGCCGGACGCCGCGCACCCGGCCGACGGCTCCCGCACGGCAACGGCGGAGCCGGACGGCGACCTGTGGCTGCCCGGCGAGCACCTCGCCGGCGACGGTCGCGGAGCGACTGCCGACGGCAACGGGGTCCGGGGCGGAGCCCCGGTTTCGGGAAGGGGCGGGGTGGGGGAAGAAACCGCGCCCGCGGCCACCCCGCCGGACGACGACCTGTGGCTGCCGGACGAGCACCTCGCCGGCGACGACGGGCACGGAGCGCCCGTGCCCGGCATCGTGCACCCCGGGTCCCTCCCCGCCCCCACCCGGCCGGGGGACGACGAGCCGTGGCTGCTCGCGGCGGAGGCCGCCGCGAGGGAGCCCGGGCCCGCCGGGACGCACGGGCTCAGCGCCGAGGAGGCGAGGACGGTCGCATCCTGGGACCGGGACCTCGACGCCCTGGAGGGCGAGCTCCGCCGCGCCCGCGAAGCGGTCCGCGACGTCGAGCTCCCGGCCGCCCTCTCGGCGAGCCAGCTCCTGCGCCTCGCCGCCGACGAGGCCGGCTTCGCCCGCGACCTCGCCCGCCCCATGCCCAGGCCGCCCCAGCCGGCCGCCCGCCAGGGCACCCGCTTCCACGCCTGGGTGGAGTCCCGCTTCGAGGAGCTCCCGCTCCCGTTCCTCGACGTCCTCGACCCGGAGACCGGCCTGCCCGGCTCCGACCAGGACGTGGCCGACGAGGCCGACCTCGAGGCCCTCAAGGCCGCCTTCGAGCGCAGCCCGTACGCGGAGCGGACCCCGTACCGCCTGGAGGTCCCGGTCCAGCTCACCCTGGCGGGCCGGGTGGTCCGCGGCCGGATCGACGCCGTGTACCGCGATCCGGAGCCCGGCGCCCCGTACGCGTACGAGATCGTCGACTGGAAGACCGGCCGCACCACCGAGGCCGACCCCCTCCAGCTCGCGATCTACCGCCTCGCCTGGGCGGAGGCCACCGGCACCCCCCTCGACCGGGTCGGCGCCGCCTTCCTCCACGTCCGCAGCGGCCGTGTGATCCGCCCCCGCAACCTGCCCGGACGGGCCCGTCTTGAGCGGATCCTCCAAGGCGGATCGGGCCCCGACAGCGGCCGCCGGACGGACAGATAGGCTCGTGGGCATGAGCGACCTCCCGGCGGACAACGTCGTCCGCACGTACATCGACACCCACCGCGCCGCCTTCCTCGAGGACCTCGCGGCGTGGCTGCGGATCCCCTCGGTCTCGGCCCAGCCCGAGCACGCGGACGACGTACGACGCAGCGCCGAGTGGCTCGCCGCCCACTTCAAGGAGACCGGCTTCCCGACCGCCGAGGTCTGGGAGACCGCCGGCGCGCCCGCCGTCTTCGCCGAGTGGCCCAGCCAGGACCCCGAGGCCCCGACCGTCCTCGTCTACGGCCACCACGACGTACAGCCCGCCGCCCTGGCCGACGGCTGGCACACCGAGCCGTTCGAGCCGGTCGTCAAGGACGGCCGGATGTACGCGCGCGGCGCCGCCGACGACAAGGGCCAGGTGTTCTTCCACACCCTCGGCGTACGGGCCCACCTGGCCGCGACCGGCGCCGACGCCCCCGCCGTGAACCTGAAGCTGCTGATCGAGGGCGAGGAGGAGTCCGGCTCCGCGAACTTCCGCGCCCTGGTGGAGCGCGAGGCGGCCCGTCTCGCCGCCGACGTCGTGATCGTCTCCGACACCGGCATGTGGTCCGAGACCACCCCGACGGTGTGCACCGGCATGCGCGGCGTCGCCGACTGCGAGATCGACCTGCACGGGCCGGACCAGGACATCCACTCCGGCGCCTTCGGCGGGGCCGTGCCCAACCCGGCGACCGTCGCCGCCCGCCTGGTCGCGGCGCTGCACGACGCGGACGAGCGGGTGACGATCCCGGGCTTCTACGACAACATCGCCGAGCTGACGGACGAGGAGCGGGCGCTGATCGCCGAGCTGCCGTTCGACGAGGCGCAGTGGCTGCGCACCGCGAAGTCGCACGCGGCCGCCGGCGAGCGCGGCTACTCCACGCTGGAGCGCGTCTGGGCCCGCCCGACCGCCGAGGTCAACGGCATCGGCGGCGGCTACCAGGGCCCCGGCGGCAAGACCATCGTGCCCGCCTCCGCCCACCTGAAGCTGTCGTTCCGACTGGTGTCCGGCCAGGACCCGTACGAGGTCGAAGCCGCCGTACGCGACTGGGTCGCGGCCCGCATCCCCGACGGAATCCGCCACTCCATCGTCTTCGGCGCCCCGACCCGGCCGTGCCTGACGCCGCTGGACCACCCGGCGCTGCAGTCCGTCGTGCGGGCCATGGGCCGCGCCTTCGGCCAGAAGGTCCGCTTCACCCGCGAGGGCGGCTCCGGCCCGGCGGCCGACCTGCAGGACGTGCTGTCCGCGCCCGTGCTGTTCCTCGGCATCTCGGTGCCGTCGGACGGCTGGCACTCGCCGAACGAGAAGGTCGAGCTGGACCTCCTCCTCAAGGGCGTCGAGACGGCCGCCTACCTGTGGAGCGACCTGGCCGCCACCTGGAAGCCCGCCTGAACCACGCGCGGCCGCACCACCCGCACCCGCACCGCCCGCACCGCCCGCCCGTCACGCGTCACCGAGCCTGCCCGTCCCAGCCACCGGGGGAGTTGGAAGTACCTGTGAGCATCCATACCGAGCACCCGATCTCGCTCGCCGCGCCCAGCGGGATCGACCGTGCCGCGCACCACCGCCTCGACGAGGCCTGGCTCGCCGCCGCGTGGAGCCACCCGACGACGCGGGTCTTCGTGGTCTCCGGCGGCCAGGTCCTGATCGACGACACCCCCGACGGGGGCACCGGGATCGTCATGACCCCGGCCTTCGAGGCTCCGCTCACCGAGACGCACCGCTACTTCCTGGGCACCGACGAGGACGGCGTACGGTACTTCGCGCTGCAGAAGGACGCCCTGCCGGGCCGGATGGACCAGTCCGCCCGCCCGGCCGGCCTGCGCGAGGCCGGGCTGCTGCTGTCCCCGCGCGACGCCGGGCTGATGGTGCACGCGGTGGCCCTGGAGAACTGGCAGCGGATGCACCGCTTCTGCTCGCGCTGCGGCGAGCGCACGGTGGTCGCGGCCGCCGGGCACATCCGCCGCTGCCCGGGCTGCGGCGCCGAGCACTACCCGCGCACCGACCCCGCGGTGATCATGCTGGTCACCGACGACCGGGACCGCGCGCTGCTGGGCCGGCAGGTGCACTGGCCGGAGGGCCGCTTCTCGACGCTGGCCGGCTTCGTGGAGCCGGGCGAGTCCATCGAGCAGTCCGTGGTCCGCGAGGTCTGGGAGGAGGCGGGCGTGCAGGTCGGCGAGGTCGAGTACGTCGCCAGCCAGCCCTGGCCGTTCCCGTACAGCCTGATGCTGGGCTTCACCGCCCGCGCCGTCTCCTGCGAGATCAACGTCGACGGCGAGGAGATCGAGGAGGCCCGCTGGTTCTCCCGCGAGGACCTGCGGGCGGCGATCGAGTCCGGCGAGGTGCTGCCGCCGTCGGGGATCTCGATCGCGGCGCGGCTGGTCGAGCGCTGGTACGGCGAGCCGCTGCCCCGGCCGGCCGCGTAAGGGCGGCGCGAGGTTCGTCACCCCGGGAGGTTCGCCACTCCGCGAGGTTCGTCACAACAGAGGAAGGCCCCCGCCGGGGCGGGGGCCTTTCCGTCGCGTCGTGAGCGGGTCGCGGCGGACCCGGTCAGACGGCGAGAGCCTGCTGCACCTGGGCGAGGCTCGGGTTCGTCATGACCGACTCGGTGCCGGCGGGCGAGACGACGAGCACGGTGGGAACGGTCTGGTTCCCGCCGTTCGCCTTCTCGACGAACGCTGCGGACTCCGGGTCCAGCTCGATGTTGATCTCGTTGTACGCGATGCCTTCCCGGTCCAGCTGGGTCTTCAGCCGGCGGCAGTAGCCGCACCAGGTCGTGCTGTACATCGTCACGGAACCCGTGTCCTGCATGCTGCGCTCCTTCGTGGGTGGGTCTCTGGGCGTGGTGCCGAGTACTCGAACGTACGGGACCGGGGAGCCATTCCCGCACCCGCGGGGCGACCGGTACGTCAAGTACGACCGGCGGGGGCGGCCTGTGGACGAAGGTCCCGCCCGCCACACCGGACCTGGCAGCATGTTGGGGTGACAGCAGCAACGCACTTCCCGTCCTTCCCCGCCGGCGCCGAAGCGGCCGAGTCGGCCGACGCGGTGCTCCTGGGCCTGGACCCGGAGCAGCGCGAGGTCGCGACGACCCTGCGCGGGCCGGTGTGCGTGCTGGCCGGCGCCGGGACGGGCAAGACCCGGGCGATCACCCACCGCATCGCCTACGGCGTCCGGTCCGGGCAGCTCATGCCCGCCAGCGTGCTCGCCGTCACGTTCACCAACCGCGCCGCCGGCGAGATGCGCGGCCGCCTGCGCTCCCTGGGCGCGGGCGGGGTCCAGGCGCGGACCTTCCACTCCGCCGCCCTGCGCCAGCTGCAGTACTTCTGGCCCCGGGCGATCGGCGGGGACCTGCCCCGGCTCCTCGAGCGCAAGGTGCAGCTGGTCGCCGAGGCGGGGGCCCGCTGCGGGCTGCGGCTGGACCGCGGAGAGCTGCGCGACGTCACCGGCGAGATCGAATGGGCGAAGGTCACCCAGACCGTGCCCTCCGACTATCCGGCGGCCGCCCTCAAGGCGGGCCGGGAGGCCCCCCGCGACATGGCCGAGATCGCCCAGATCTACGCCACGTACGAGCAGCTCAAGCGCGATCGCGCCATGATCGACTTCGAGGACGTGCTGCTGCTGACGGTCGGCATCCTCCAGGACCGGCACGACATCGCCGAGCAGATCCGCAGCCAGTACCAGCACTTCGTCGTCGACGAGTACCAGGACGTCAGCCCGCTCCAGCAGCGCCTGCTGGAGCTGTGGCTCGGCGACCGCGACAGCCTCTGCGTCGTCGGCGACGCCAGCCAGACGATCTACTCCTTCACCGGCGCCACCCCCGACCACCTGCTGGACTTCCGCACCCGCTACCCGAACGCCACCCTGGTCAAGCTGGTCCGCGACTACCGCTCCACCCCGCAGGTCGTCCACCTGGCCAACGGGCTGCTCGCCCAGGCCCGCGGCCGCGCCGCCGAGCACCGCCTGGAGCTGGTCTCCCAGCGGGAGCCGGGCCCCGCGCCGGTCTACGCCGAGTACGCGGACGAGCCCGCCGAGGCCGAGGGCGTCGCCGCCCGGATCCGGCAGCTGATCTCCGCCGGCGTCCCGGCCGGCGAGATCGCCGTGCTCTACCGCATCAACGCCCAGTCCGAGGTGTACGAGCAGGCCCTCGCCGACGCCGGGGTCCCCTACCAGCTGCGCGGCGCCGAGCGGTTCTTCGAGCGGGCCGAGGTGCAGAAGGCGCTCCTCGCCCTGCGCGGCGCCGCCCGCTCCGGCGGCAACGACCCGCTCCTCGACGACGTCGTCGAGCTCGGCTCCCAGGTCCGGGCCGTGCTCAGCTCCACCGGCTGGACCGCCGAGCCGCCCGCCGGCTCCGGCGCCGTGCGCGACCAGTGGGAATCGCTGGCCGCGCTGGTCCGCCTCGCCGAGGACTTCGCCCGCGCCCGGCCCGGTGCCACCCTCGCCGACCTTGCGATCGAGCTGGAGGAGCGCAGGGCCGCCCAGCACGCCCCGACCGTCCAGGGCGTCACCCTCGCCTCGCTGCACGCGGCGAAGGGCCTCGAGTGGGACGCCGTCTTCCTCGTCGGCCTGACCGACGGCATGGTGCCGATCACGTACGCCAAGACCGACGAGCAGATCGAGGAGGAGCGCCGGCTGCTCTACGTCGGCGTCACCCGTGCGCGGCACCACCTGACGCTCTCCTGGGGGCTCTCGCGCTCCCCGGGCGGCCGGGCGACCCGTCGCCCCAGCCGCTTCCTGAACGGCCTGCGGCCGGGCTCCGGCGCCCTCGCACCCCGGGCCGGCGCCCCGGCCACGGGGCCGGTCGCCGCGGGGCGCGGCCGCGCCCGCCGCAGCCCGGCCCGCTGCCGGGTCTGCGGCAGGACGCTGACCGAGGCCGGCGAGCTCAAGCTGCTTCGCTGCGAGGACTGCCCGTCGGACATGGACGAGGGGCTCTACGAGCGGCTGCGGGAGTGGCGCGCGGCCCGGGCGAAGGAGCAGGGACTGCCCGCGTACTGCGTCTTCACGGACAAGACCCTCATGGCGATCGCCGAGGCCGCACCCGGCGAGGACGGAGAGCTCGCATCGATCCCCGGCGTGGGCGTCCGCAAGCTCGACCGGTACGGAGCCGATGTCCTGGCGATCTGCGCAGGTCAGGAGCCCGGCGACGGCGCCGGGGGCGACGCGTAGAAACTCGTCGGAAAAATAGTTTGCACATGCCCGTCGGATCCCCATAGGTTCTTAGCAACGGAAACGGTGGCTTCACACGAAGCTCCGGATCCGTGCTGTACTTATCCGAATACGCATGGGACAGGCCCCCGGGCCCCGTCCCCGAGACGCCGAGAGGAGGCGAGACCAGTGACCAGCTTCATGACCAGCACCAAAATGACCGATCGCTCGGTCGTCGCTTCCTGCACCCTCGGCTCCACCCTGCTCGGTTCCGTCTCCCTCCTGCCGCTCCCTGGCACCGGTCTGTCTGCGATTTCCGCCGGCAACCGTGCCATGGCGGCTGCGCCCGCCGCGCTGCTCGCGAGCGAGCGGAATGAGCGACCGACCCAGGCACCGGTGGCAGTACTGGCAGAAGCCCAGGCCCAGGCCTATGGCTTTGCCGCCGCGGCCGGTGCCGGAACGCAGACGAAGCAGACGAAGCACCAGCACCACCTGATGTGGGCCTTCCGTGGGCTCGAACCCTGGAGTGATCCAGCCTGATCCGATGATCAGGCCGGCGCCTTCAGGGCCGCGGAACCCCACCCGGGATCCGCGGCCCTTCTGTTTGCCCCCGAACGGGGGGCGGCAGCCCGAAGGAGCCTCGGGACTGGCAAGACCAGGTACCAGCCGCCCCCGGCCGACCCCGGCCGGAACGACTAGACGAACAAGACGAGGAAGAAAACACCGTGCAACTCGAAGCGCACGCCCCGTCCGTACCGCAGACCCACACGATCTCCCCGCCCGCAGTCCCGGAGGACTCCACCTTGACTCCCCTCACCGCGCTCACCGCGCTCGACGACGCCATCGAGAACCTCGGCGTACCCGTCGCCTGCCGCACCTACGACCCCGAGGTCTTCTTCGCCGAGTCCCCGGCCGACGTCGAGTACGCCAAGTCCCTGTGCCGCACCTGCCCGCTGGTCGAGGCCTGCCTCGCCGGCGCGGTCGAGCGCCGCGAGCCCTGGGGTGTCTGGGGTGGCGAGCTCTTCGTCCAGGGTGTGGTCGTCGCCCGCAAGCGTCCCCGTGGCCGCCCGCGCAAGAACCCGGTTGCCTCGGCATGACCGCCATCGGAACCATCGACCGCCCCCTGACGCACGACCCCCTGAAGCAGGCCCCCATGACCGCCCACACGACGAGCGAGAAGCCGAACGGCTCCGCCACCGCAGACTTCATCACCACCGGCGCGATCACCTCGCGTCAGAACAGGACCCGCGAAATGCAACTCATCCCAGAAGCCCTGGCCCGTGCACATATGGAGGACCGGATGCGTGAGGTCGACGCCGAGCGTCGCGCCCTGCGCCTGGTCGCCGCCCGCCGCATGCAGCGGCGAGCCGAGCGCGTCTCCATGCGCGCCCGCCGTGCACTGGCGATGGCCGTCATGCACTGACGGCCACCGACCGCCGCCGGCCGAAACCGACCGCCGTCAGCCGGCGGCGCGGCAGCCTCCCCGGGGGGACCGGTCCGAACGGACCGGTCCCCCCGGTGCGTTGCGGACCGCTCCGCGGCCCCGCGGGGATATCGTCTGGAGGTGGACCAGCCGACTCCCCATCCCGCCACGCCGGGACCCGAGGCGCAGCCCGTCGTCTGCGCGCGCTGCGGCACCCGGGCTCCCGACAACGTCGCCCCGCCCACCTGGACCTGCTCCGTGGAGAACGGCGCGAGACAGTACTTCTGCGTGGACTGCGCGCGCGCCAACCTCCGGGCGATCGAGGGCCGCCTCGACTCGTCCTGGTGGTGACCGCCTCCGGTACGCAGCCCCCGCCCGCTCACTCCGACGGCAGGAACCCCGGGAGCCAGGCCTCCAGTTCGGCCCGCAGCCGCACCGTCGCCCCCAGCTGGCACAGCACCCCGATCGTGCTCAGCGTGACCCGGTGGATCAGCAGGTACGAGGGCGGCAGGTTGATCTGCCGCCCCAACTGGTGGGCGGGGGAGCGGGGGTCGGCTATCCGGGCGGCCTGTCCCCGCAGCCACGACCGGGTGAAGGTGAACTCCTCGGCCTCCGCCGGCTCGATGATCGGCCGCAGGTAGTCGAGCACCGCCTCCGGGTCCAGCTCTATGGACTCCCGCACGAACCCCTCGGCGCGCAGGTGCCGGTACATTCCCTCGGCGTCGCCCTCCAACGTCATCCGCAGCGAGGTGCCGATCGGCTTGGGCCACCCGCCCGGCAGCCGGTCGACCGTGCCGAAGTCCAGCACGCCCAGCCGCATCCGGTCGTCCGGCCCCGTCAGCAGCCGGAAGTTCCCCGGGTGCGGATCCGCATGCAGCAGCCCCGTGCGCGCGGGCCCCGTGAAGAGGAACCGGGCCAGCAACTGCCCAGCGCGGTCGCGCTCCTCCTGCGTGCCGTCGGATATCACCTCCGACAGCGGGGTCCCCTCCAGCCACTCCGTCACCAGCACCTGATCGCCCTGGTGCACGACATCCGGTACGACCACGTCCGGATCGCCCTCGAACGCATCCGCGTGGGTGCGCTGCGCCTCGGCCTCCAGCTCGTAGTCCAGCTCCTCCACGACGCGCTCGCGCATCTCCTGGATCAGCGGCTTGAGATCCATGCCGGGAACGAGCGGCCCCAGCAGCCCCGCGAACCGGCCCAGTTGCTTCAGGTCCGACACCAGCGCCTCACCGGCCCCCGGGTACTGGACCTTGACCGCGACCTGCCGGCCGTCGTGCCACACCGCTCGGTGGACCTGCCCGATCGAGGCCGCCGCGGCCGGCTTGTCCTCGAACTCCTCGAACAGATCCCGCCAATCGGCACCCAGCCGCTCCGCCAGCACCTGGTGCACCGTCTGCGCGGGCAGCGGCGGAGCCGCCTCCTGCAGCTTGGTCAGCGCCGCCCGGTACGGTCCGGCGAAGTCCTCGGGTAGCGCCGACTCGAAGACCGACAGGGCCTGCCCCAACTTCATGGCACCGCCCTTCAACTCCCCGAGCGTGCGGAACAGCTGATCGGCAGTGCGCTGCTGGATCTCGCGCGCAACGATCTCCGCCGACCTGCCCCCTATCCGCTTCCCGAGCCCCCAGGTGGCCCGACCCGCTATGCCGAGCGGCAGAGCGGCCAGTTTGACGGTCCGGGTGACCGCCTTCCGGGGAAGATCAGACATGCGCCCCTCCAATTCCCAGACAGCCGTGGCGCAAGCGGCGGTTCAGGGGTGCCCTCCCCGTGCCTGCGGTCAAAACGCATCCTGTCATGGCCCTTCCCACCCGCCGGGCCCGCATCTCCCCGCCTCCGCCAGGGCTCGAATCCGGCCATCGGCGGCCGTCGCCGACCCGGGTGGGAGACCATGGTCGGGCAGCAACCCAGGACGGATCTCGAAAGGGCTGTGGATGGCGGGGCGGGGGCCTTCGAGGCAGGAACTGATCCGGCGGCGGCGTTCCAGCGGCTTCATCGGCCGCCAGGGAGAGGTGTCCGCCTTCCGCGACACCCTGCGCCGGCCCCCGGACGAGGCGGCGCAGTTCCTCTTCCACGTCCGCGGCCAGGCCGGCGTCGGGAAGTCCACCCTCGTCCGCCAGTTGGAGACCATCGCCCGCGAAGGGCAGGCGGTCACCGCCTATACGGACGAATCCGCCGCCGACGTCATCGAGACGATGGAGGCCATCAGCGCCCAGTTCGCCCAGCAGGGCGCCCCGCTGAAGGCCTTCGACAAACTGCTGGGCACCTACCGCCAGCGCCGGCACGAAGCCGACGCCGGAATCGCCGCCCCCGGGACCGACCCGGCCACCGGCGGCGCCCCCGCCCCCTCGCCCTCCAGCGTGGTCGCCTCCCAGCTGGGCCTGGTCGGGCTGGGCATGATCCCCGGAGTCGGCGCCTTCACCGGCGCGGTCGACCCCCACCGGGTTGCCGCCGGCGCCGACCGGGTCAAGGCCCTCCTCAGCACCCGGCTGCGCAGCCACGGCGACGTCGAACTGGTCCTCTCCCCGCTGGACGCCCTCACCCCGGCCTTCCTGGAGGACCTCTCCGAGGTCGCCCGGAAGAACCCGTGGATCGTGCTCTTCTTCGACACCTACGAGCGCACCGGGCCCATGCTCGACACCTGGCTGCGCGACATCCTCGTCAGCGACCGCCACGGGGAACTCCCCGCGAACGTACTGGTCGTCCTCGCCGGCCAGTCCCGGCTCGCCGCCCGCTGCTGGGAGGACTGGCACGACCTCGTCACCGACTGGCCGCTGGAGGTCTTCACCGACACCGAGGCCCGCACGCTGCTCGCCGGCAAGGGGGTGACGGACGAGCGGGTCGTCGAGGTGATCCTGCGGCTCTCGGGACGGCTTCCGGTCCTGGTCTCCACCCTCGCCGAGACCCAGCCCGCAAACGTGGACGAGATCGGAGACCCCAGCGGCACCGCCGTGGAGCGGTTCCTGAAGTGGGAGACCGACCCCGCCCGCAGGGCCGCCGCCCTGGCCTGCGCGTTCCCGCAGGAGCTGGACGAGGACGTGTACCGGGCGGCCGTCGAGGAGGAGGCGGCCGAACTCTTCGGCTGGCTGCGCTCGATGCCCTTCGTCACCGACCGCTCCGGCCACTGCCGCTACCACCAGGTGGTCCGCACCGCGATGCTGCGCCTCCAGCGCCGCCAGTCCCCTGCACGCTGGGAGCAGCTGCACGGCCGCCTGGCCGACGCCTTCCGCGGGCGCCGCGACCGGCTGGAGGAAGCCGCCGCCCCGCCGGACGACTGGTGGTCGGACGAGAACTGGCGCAGCCACCGCCTTCAGGAGACCTACCACCGGCTCTGCGCCGACCCCCGCGGCGCCCTCCCCGCCGCCCTCGAGGAGCTCCTCGACGCCTACGACCACGGCATCACCACCCTGCGCCGCTGGGTCCAGACCCTGGACCGGGCCGGCCGGGACACCGACTCCGAGGACCTGGCCGCCTGGAGCGAACGCCTCCACACGGCCCTGGACCAGCCGGACCCGGGCACCGCCACCCTGACCCTCCTGCTGACCCGTGCCACGCTCGACACCGCCGGCCGGGCTCTCGCCCTGACCCTCCGCGGCCGCGACCACCGCACCGCCGAGCGGTACCCCCAGGCCCTGGCCGACTACGAGCAGGCGCTCGCCCTCGACCCGGAGCTGGAGCGAGCCCACTTCGGCCGCGGCCGCACCCACGAGCTCATGGAACGCTTCGAAGACGCCGTCGCGGACTACAGCCGCGCCATCGCACTCGATCCGGATGTCTGGAGCCTGGTGTGCCGGGGGTACTGCCACCACGAACTCGACAGGTACCAGGAGGCACTGGCCGACTTCGACCGAGCGATCGAGCTCGCTCCGGACAGCTACGAGGCGTTCATGCGGCGCGGCGTCCTCCATCGCAGCACTGCTCGGTTCGACAAGGCCCTCGCAGACCTCGATCGCGCCCTCGAGATCGAACCGGACAGTGCCTGGGCCTTGGCGAACCGGGGCTGGGTACTCACGCACACCGGGAAGTACGAGGAGGCTCTGATCGCCTGCGACCGGGCACTCGAGATCGATCCCGAATTCGCCTGGGCCTACGTCACCCGCGGCGACTGCCACAAGGGGAGCGGACGGCACGAAGAGGCGTTGGCCGACTACACCCGCGCCCTCGAGCTGGAGCCCGACTTCTCTGCGGCATTCGCTTCCCGTGGCAGTGCCTTCCGGCTGGCGTACCGGTACGAGGAGGCACTCGCCGACCTCACACGGGCCCTCGAGCTCACGGAGGACAACGCCTGGGCCCTTGCCGAACGCGGCGAGACCCACCGGCTCATGCGCAGGTTCGAACAGGCGCTGGTCGACTTCGATCGCGCGATCGAGCTCAGCCCCGGGTACCAGGGGGCCCTGCGCCGCCGCGGACTGACGCATGAGGTCCTGGGCCGGTACAGCGAAGCCCGGGCCGACTACACCCGTGCCATCGAACTCGAGCCCGATGACGCCTGGACTTTCAGCGACCGGGGGGACGTCTTCATCAAGCTGGGCCGGGTCGAGGAGGCGCTGGCGGACTACATCCGTGCGGACGAGGTCCGACCCGACAGCGCGCCGGTGCTGACCCGCTCGGGTACTGCCCGGCGCCTGCTCGGCCGGTACGACGAGGCGCTCGCCGATTTGACGCGCGCGGTCGCACTCGAGCCGGACGATGCCTGGGCGCACTACGAGACGGCCGTGGTGCTGCACGTGCTCCGCCACCCTGAGCGCGATCGCCACTTGGAACGGGCGGTGGGGCTCCTCTCGGTCCCCGATGACCCCGACGACTACGCCAACCTTGTCCTCCTCCACTGCGTGTGGGCCCGCTGGGACGAAGCCGAGCGCCACCTCCGGCACTTCATGGACCTCAATCCGCCCAAGGGAACGGTGCACGAACTGCTCGTGGCCCTGCGCAGCCTGCTTCCTGTGCTCGCCTGGGCGGAGCCGCGGATCCCGGAGTTCTGCCGCGTCGTCGAGGAGCGGCTCGCGGCGCTCGGGTGACAGCCGGCTCATGACTCGACCTCCTGATGCTCCGGCTCCGGCTCCCGCTCCGCCGTGAGCGAGGCCGCCGCACACGGGCAGTCCGGATGGGGCCGGACCGCGGTGCGCTCCCAGTGCAGTCCCGGCAGGGCGGTCTCCCAGCGGGCCGCGGTGGAGGCCGGGAGCTCCCCGTCGAGGAAGGACAGCGCATGGGCCGCGGCCAGGCCGGCCACCGCCGTGGCCACGCCCAAGTCGCAGGCGGCGGTGGTCCGCCGGCGGTGTGCCGAGCGCCACTGCACGAGCAACCGCGGCCAGGCGGAGTCGCGCTCGATCCGCTCCCGCTCCATGCAGCCGGCGCACGCCGTGGCCCCCGGCAGCACCAGCGGCCCGACCAGCC
The DNA here is from genome assembly GCF_040645035.1 of Streptomyces sp. NPDC046876. Lineage (NCBI taxonomy): Bacteria > Bacillati > Actinomycetota > Actinomycetes > Kitasatosporales > Streptomycetaceae > Streptomyces > Streptomyces sp. NPDC046876. The sequence goes on from NZ_JBEYXK010000022.1 coordinate 74,186, forward strand.
CGGTGCCCTCCAGCACCCCCGCGTACAGGTGCGGGGTGCCCGCGGCGATCCAGTCGGACGCGGTGCCCGGGTCCGGCGCCCAGGCGTGCAGCCCGTCCCGGGGCGCGACCACCACCAGGGCCGTCGCCCCCTCGGGCCCCTCCCGCTCCCCGGCCCCCGGTGGCCGCCCCGGGGCCGATTCGCGGACCAGCCGCGCCGCGGCCTCGGCGCGCAGCCGGCCGATGCTGCCGGGCCCGAGCCCGCCGGGCGCCACGTCGGCCGGCTCCACCCGGCCCCCGTCGAGCACCTCGACGCGGCCCACGCCGGCTCCCGCCAGGACCGCGGCGATCACCGCGCCGACGCGGCCGCTGCCGCGCACCTGGACCCGTAACCTCCGCCGCGCCGCGACACCCCGCAGGTCCCCGCCCGGCTCACGGTGCACCAGGGACAGCGAACCCAGGTCGGGCCCCAACCGCTCCAGCGTCTCCGGCCGCTTGCGCACCGCCTGGGCCTGCGGGCCGCCCGCCGTGGCGTCGTCGATCAGCCCGGCCGCGGCCAGCCGCCGCACCAGCGCATCCACCTGCCCCTCCGGCAGACCCATCCCCGCGCCCTCCGCCCGCAGCCGGTCCATGCCCCGCGTCCCGTCGATCCGGTCGATGAGCGACCCGGTCGCCGTGTCCACCGGACCCAGCACCACCGCATGCGCCGGCGTCACCCCGAACTGCACCGTCTGAAGATCCCGCCACGCCCTGGCCAGCGCCGGCTTCACCTTCGGATACATGGCCCCGCCCCCTCCTGCACACGTTCTGCCGTCCCCCGCAGAGTGCCCGCCCTCCGCGATCCGTGCGCGCATTTGTCCACAGGCAGGCCCTATAAGGCATATGAGATGGAGTTTCGGGGCGCATTCCGCACCGGCTTCGAATCGATCATGTTCGAACCGTGGAGCGGCGGGACGTCCGCCGCGGCGAGCGGGTACGGTCATGGGCGTGTCCGCCGACCCCACGCAGCGCGCCGTCGAAGTCCGCCGGAGCGCGCGCCGCCGCAGGACCGTATCCGCCTACCGCGAGGGTGACCGTACGGTCGTGCTCATCCCTGCCCGGATGTCCGCGGCCGAGGAGCAGCGCTGGGTCGGGGTCATGCTCGACAAGCTCGCGGCGCAGGAGAGCCGGCGCACCCTCGGGGACGCCGAACTGACCGGACGCGCCGAGCGCTTGTCCGAGGAGTACTTCGGCGGCCGCGCCCGCCCGCGCTCCGTGCGCTGGGTCACCAACCAGAACACCCGCTGGGGCTCCTGCACTCCCGCCGAGGGCAGCATCCGCCTCTCGCACCGCCTCCAGGGGATGCCGGAGTACGTGGTCGACTACGTGCTGCTGCACGAGCTGGCCCACCTCCTCGTCCCGGGCCACGGCCCGCGCTTCTGGGAGCTGCTGGAGGGCTATCCGCGCACGGAGCGGGCCCGCGGCTACCTCGAGGGGGTGGCCGCCGCCGAGCGCCTGCCCAAGGTCCCGGCGCCCCGCGGGGAGTGAGGCACCGTGTACCGGGTCGGTACCGACTTGGCCGGATGTCGGCAGATGGGGCTAGCCTGAGCGGCACGCAATTCACTGTCGGGATGGGGGACGGTCGTTACGTATGGCCAGGGAATTCCAACGCGGTCACAAGGCCAGGATCAGCGATCTGACGGCAGGCACCGATCTGTACGTGGGCGTCCAGATCGCCGGGCCGGGACTCGCCTTCGACATCAGCTGCTTCGGCCTCGACGCCGATGAGCGGCTGTCGGACGACCGCTACTTCGTCTTCTACAACCAGCCGAAGTCGCCGGAGGAGTCCATCCAGCAGCTCGGCCCGCAGGCGGGAGACACCGAGTCGTTCCGGGTGACGCTGGACCGCATCCCGGCCGCCATCCACAAACTGTCCTTCACCGCCACCATCGACGGCGCCGGCCAGATGTCGCAGATCGGCCCGGGCTACATCCGGATCGTGGCCGGCGGCGAGGAGGTCGCGCGGTACTCGTTCACGGGCGCGGAGTTCAGCACCGAGCGCGCGGTGATGCTTGGCGACTTCTACCTCAAGGACGTGTGGCGCTTCGCCGCCGTCGGCCAGGGCTTCGACGGCGGACTCGCCGCGCTGCTGAAGAACTTCGGCGGCGAGGTCGCCGAGGAGGACGAGCAGGAGCAGCAGGCGCAGGCACAAGCACAGGCACAGCCGGCCGCCCCGGCCGCGGCCCCCGCCCCCGGATTCGCCCCGCCGCCGGGCGCCGGCCCCGCCCCCTCCTTCGGAGCTCCGGTCCAGGCCCCCCAGCCGCCGCAGGCACCCCAGCCGCCCCAGGCCCCCCAGCCGCCCCAGGCCCCCCAGCCGCCGCAGGCTCCCCAGGCCCCCCAGCCCCAGGCGCCCGCCCCGCAGTACCACCAGCCGGCCCCGGCCGCCCCGGTGCACTCGGCGCCCACGATGGTGGGCCCCATCACCCCGCAGGCGCCGCAGGCCCCCGCCCCGTACGGACAGCCGCCCCACCCGCCGCAGCAGCCGGGCCCGCCCTCCTACGGCCAGGTCCCGCAGCCCTCCTACGGCCACCAGCAGCCCGGCTATGGCCAGGTCCCCCCGCCGGCCCCGGCCCCCGCGCCCTACGGCCAGCAGCCCCAGCCCGGCTACGGCCAGGTCCCCGGCCAGCAGCCGCCCCCGTACGGCCAGCAGCCCCAGCCCGGTTACGGCCAGGCGGCCCCGCAGACCCCCGGCGGCGGCCTCGGCGCCGCGCTCCAGCCGTACAAGGAGGTGCCCACGGGCGCCCGCTGGACGGCGCAGAACCAGCAGCTCATGCGCGTCGACCTGGCGATGGGCGGCCAGCCCGTGCTCGCCCGCCAAGGCAGCATGGTCCTGTACCAGGGCAAGGTCGACTTCAGCTACAAGGGAGCCGGCTTCGCGGGCCGCATCGTCGGCAACGCCACCGGCCAGGAGATGCAGCTGATGCGCTGCAGCGGCCGCGGCCAGGTCTTCCTCGCCGAGAACGGCGCCCACCTGCACGCCATCGAGCTCCAGGGCGACGGCATCTGCGTCTCCTCCGAGAGCGTCCTCGCCTTCGACGAGTCCCTCCACCACGAGGTCCGCCGCATCGAGGGCCACGGGATCCCCGGCGGCGCGCTGTTCACCATGCTCTTCCAGGGCACCGGCACCGTGATCGTCAAGACGCACGGCACCCCCGTCGTCCTGCCCGTCACGCCGACCACCTTCGCCGACGCCAACGCCATCGTCGCGTGGTCCGCGGCCTCCCAGGTGATCGTTTCCAGCCAGGTCCGGCTGCGCCGCAACGCCTACCCGGGCCACAGCGGGGAGACCGTGAACCTCCAGTTCCGCGGCGCCCCCGGCAACTTCATCGTCGTCCAGCCGTACGAGGTCTGAGGGAGCCCGTCATGAACGCAATGAACCAGCAGCTCGCGGGCTACGCCCCCACCCCCGTCACGGCCCGCATGGAGAACCACGGGCGCGCCATGCTCAAGGTCGCCATGCAGAGCGGCCAGGACCTCTTCGCCCGCACCGGCTCGATGGTCGCCTACGAGGGCTTCGTCCAGTACGAGCCCAACCCGCCGGCCCTGCGCCAGATGGCCTCGCAGTGGCTCACCGGCGAGGGCGCCCCCCTGATGAAGTGCACCGGCGACGGCCTGCTCTACCTCGCCGACTACGGCGCCGACGTCGTCGTCATCCACCTCAACAACGACGCCCTCTCGGTCAACGGCACCAACGTCCTCGCCTTCGACGCCCACCTCCAGTGGGGCGTCGAGCGGGTCAAGGGCATGGCCAAGTTCGCCGGCCAGGGCCTGTTCAACGTGCAGATCTCCGGCACCGGCTGGGTCGCGATCACCTCGCGCGGCACCCCGATCGTCGTCGACTGCGGCCGCGGCGAGGACGAGACGTACGTCGACCCGGACGCGCTCGTCGCCTGGTCGCCGAACCTCAAGGTGAAGGGGAAGCGCAGCTTCAAGGCCTCGTCGATGATCGGCCGGGGCAGCGGGGAGGCCTACCAGATGGCCTTCTCCGGCCAGGGGATCGTCGTCGTACAGCCCAGCGAGGACAGCACCGACCGGCTCCGGACCCGGGGCTGAGGGGGAGCGGACACACATCATGCAGAGCTCACTTTTCGGCCACGCCGAACAGCAGTCCCAGGACCGGTACACCGTCCAGAACCCGCAGCTGCTGCGGGTCACCCTGACCGGCTCGGACGACGTGCTCGCACGCAAGGGCTCCATGGTCGCCTACCAGGGGATCATGGACTTCGACGGCGAGTACCAGACCAACAACCAGCGGGGCGCCCGCAGCCGCACCGGCGAGGGCCTCGACCTGATGCGCTGCTCCGGGCAGGGCACGGTCTACTTCGCCAACCTTGCCCAGCACGTGCACGTCCTCGACGTGGAGCAGGACGGCCTCACGGTCGACAGCAGCTACGTCCTGGCCATGGACTCCACCCTGCACACCGAGGTCATCGCCGTGGACAGCCAGTACGGGATCTCCGGCTCCGGCAAGTACCAGCTCAACATCACCGGCCGCGGCAAGGTCGCGCTGATGACCTCAGGCCAGCCGCTGATGATGCAGGTCACCCCGGACAAGTACGTCAACGCGGACGCCGATGCGATCGTCGCCTGGTCGACCTCGCTGCGCGTGCAGATGCAGGCCCAGACGCACTCCTCGGGCGTCTGGCGCCGCCGCGGCAACACCGGCGAGGGCTGGGAGCTCAGCTTCCTCGGCACCGGCTTCGCCCTGGTGCAGCCCAGCGAGGTGCTGCCGCCGCAGAACGCCCAGCTCGGGCAGGGCCTCGCCGCGCAGTTCGGCATGGGCCAGCACGGCGCCCACGCCCAGAACCAGAACAACGTCTGGAACTGACCGCTGCACCACCGCCGAGGGGCGGGGCCGCACCGGCGGCTCCGCCCCTCGCGGCGTCACGTCACGCGCCCAGCCGCGCCCGGGTCGCCTCGACCAGCCGCACCACCGAGGTGTCGGCCACCGCAGCGACCTCCTCGTACGGGAACCAGCGCAGGTCCAGCGACTCGTCGCTGATCTCCGCCACCGCGCCGGCCGGGGCCAGCGCTGCGTACTGCACGTCCAGGTGCCAGTTGCACGGCGCCGGGATCGGGTGCCGGTCCAGCCGCACCGGCCCGCCCGCCAGCAGCGTCAGCCCGGAGCCGATGCCCGACTCCTCCACTGCCTCGCGCAGTGCGACCCCGGCGAGCGTGGCGTCACCGGGCTCGCAGTGCCCGCCCATCTGCAGCCACAGGCCGAGCTTCTTGTGCAGGGTCAGCAGCACGCGGCCGCCCTCCGGGTCGACCACCAGCGCGCTGCCGGTGACGTGCCCGGCCTGACAGGGCTTGTAGACCCCGTCCGGATGCGCCGCCAGGTGCTCCAGGTAGACCTCGCGCAGGGCGCTCTGCTGCTCGTCCCGGCCCTCGTACCCCTTCAGGACCAGGACGGCGTCCTCGTACAGGCTCACTTCTTGTCCTCGCCCTCGCCCTGGTCGCCCTGGTCACGCCGCTCCGCGGCCTCGCCGAGCATCCTGTCGATCTCGGAGAAGTCCAGCTGCTCGCGGTGGACGAAGCCGTCCGGGTCGTCGAGGTCGGAGGCCGTCGGCAGCATGTCCGGGTGCTCCCACAGCCCGTCGCGCCCCTCCACGCCGCGCGCATCGGTCAGCGAGGCCCACAGCCGCGAGGCGTCCCGCAGCCGGCGCGGGCGCAGCTCCAGCCCGATCAGCGTCGCGAACGTCTGCTCCGCCGGGCCGCCCGAGGCGCGCCGCCTGCGCATGGTCTCGCGCATGGCGTCGGCCGAGGTCAGCCGAGGCTTGGCCGCCTCGTGCACCACCGCGTCCACCCAGCCCTCGACCAGCGCGAGGGCCGTTTCCAGACGGGCCAGGGCGGCCTTCTGCTCGGGGGTGTCCTGCGGCTGGAACATGCCGCCCTGGAGGGCCTCCTGCAGCTGTTCCGGGTTGGTCGGGTCGATCTGGCCGACCACGTCCTCCAGCTTGGAGGTGTCGACCTTGATGCCGCGCGCATAGCCCTCGACGGCGCCGAACAGGTGCGAGCGCAGCCACGGCACGTGCGCGAACAGCCGGGCGTGCGCCGCCTCGCGCAGGGCCAGGTACAGCCGCACCTCCTCCGACGGGACGCCGAGGTCCTTGCCGAAGCCCTCGATGTTCAGCGGCAGCAGGGCCGCCTTGCCGGCCGGGCCCAGCGGCAGGCCGATGTCGGTCGAGCCGACGACCTCGCCCGCGAGCACGCCCACGGCCTGGCCGATCTGCTGGCCGAACATGGCCCCGCCCATGGAACGCATCATGCCGAGCAGCGGGCCCGCCATGGCCTGCATCTCCTCGGGCAGGACGCTGCCCATGGCCGCGCCCACGCGCTCGGCGACCGGGTCCACGAGCTCCTTCCACACCGGCAGCGTCCCCTCGACCCACTCGGCGCGGCTCCACGCGACGGCCGTGGTCGCGCCCGAGGGCAGCGAGGTCACGTCGTCCAGCCAGTGGTCGGCGAGGCGCACGGCCTCGGCCACGGCGGACTGCTCCGCGATGCCGACGCTCGTGTCCTTCACGCCGTCCGAGGTGCCCTGGGCGACGGTCTGGCGGGCGATGTCCTTGGCCATGTCCCAGTTCACGGGACCGCCCTCGTAGCTCAGCATCTGGCCGAGCTGCTGGAAGGCCGCGCCCAGGTCCGCCGGGTTCATCTGGCCGAACATCGCGGCGAAGGGGTTGTCCGCACCGCCCTGCCCGCCCGCGCCGCCGCCCGGCAGGCCGAAGCCGCCGAACCCGAACGGATTGGGGCCGCCCTGGCCGCCGCCCTTCTTCTTGCCCTCGTCGCCGCTGTCCGGCTCCTCCGGCGGAAGGCCGAATCCGAATGGGGTGTCGCTCACGGGTTTCCTCGGCTCGTAGGGCCGCCGGCGGGTGCCGGCGGACAAGTGGTCCCACAACACCACCCAGCGTAGACACCACACCCGGTTCCGGGCTCGGTGCTCCGCCGACTCCTGGGCTGCGGCAGGATGGACATCACCTGGTGGGTCCGCGTCACGGCGCGTCCCTACTGAAGACAACCGCTGGAGACGCCTGGTGAGTTCCCCGGATCCGCAGTTTTCGGATAAGCACGGCCACGCGCCGCTCGACGACGAGAACCGCCCTGAGCACGGCGACGGCGCCCAGGGTGTTCGCCAGCCGCGAAACCACCCGGCTCCCCGGCGGCCCAGCCCGGTGATCGCCGTGACCGGCGCCGCGTCGGGCGTCGGCGCGGCCCTGGTGAGCCGCCTGGCCGCCTCCGACGAGGTCAAGCAGGTCGTCGCGATCGACGAGCGGCGCGGGGACTGCGCGGACGCCCAGTGGCACGTCCTGGACGTACGGGACCCCGCGATCGCCGAAAAGCTGCGCGGCAGCGACGTGGTCGTCCACCTCGCGCTCGACCTCGACCTCGAGACCGACCCGGCGGCCCGTACGGCCTACAACGTGCGCGGCACCCAGACGGTGCTGACGGCGGCCGCCGCGGCCGGGGTGCGCCGCGTCGTGCTGTGCACCTCCGCGATGGTCTACGGGGCGCTGCCGGACAACGACATCCCGCTGTCGGAGGACTCCGAGCTGCGGGCCACGGCCGAGGCCACCGGCGTCGGCGACCTGCTGGAGATCGAGCGGCTGGGTCGCCGCGCGCCGCGCGCCCACCCCGGGCTGAACGTCACGGTGGTCCGCCCGGCCGTGCTGGTCGGCGGCACGGACACGGCGCTGACCCGCTACTTCGAGTCCCCGCGCCTGCTCGTGGTGGCCGGATCCCGCCCGACCTGGCAGTTCTGCCACGTCGAGGACCTCGTCAGCGCGCTGGAGTACGCCGCCCTGGAGAAGGTCGAGGGCGAGCTCGCGGTCGGCTGCGAGGGCTGGCTGGAGCAGGAGGAGGTCGAGGAGCTCAGCGGCATCCGCCGCATGGAGCTCCCCTCGGCGGTGGCGCTGGGGGCCGCGGCCCGGCTGCACCGGATCGGGCTGACGCCGTCCCCGGCGGGCGACCTCGCGTACACGATGCACCCGTGGGTGGTCAGCGTCAGCGGGCTGCACGCGGCGGGCTGGCGGCCGCGCTGGACCAACGAGGAGGTGCTGGCCGAGCTGCTCCAGGAGGTCGCGGGCCGGCACACCGTCGCGGGCCGCCGACTGGGCCGCAAGGACGCCACCGCGGCGGGCGCCGCCGGCGCGACCGTGGCCCTGCTGGGCGCCGCCGCCGTGGTCCGCCGGGCCCGCAGGCGCCGCGGCATCTGACCGCACCCCGTCCTGGCCGGCCCGGCCGCGTCGCCCGACGGCGTCGCCCCGCCGCGGCGCCCGGCCGCGGATCCTGTAGGAGGCTCCATACCCCTGGCCCGTACACCCGGTCGAATCGGCTATACCGCGATGTGAGAGCGGTGGTGCACGATGGCTGCATGGCACCGCACTTCGACCACCCCGGCGAGCAGGCCGCTCCGGATCCGATCCGGCTGCTCGCGATCCGCGAGACCCCGCTGTCGATCGACGAGGTCTTCCAGGCCGTCGGTGACGACGCCACGGGAGGCACGACGCTCTTCGTCGGCACGGTGCGCAACCACGACAGCGGGGCCGACGTGGATGCGCTCGGCTACTCCTGCCACCCCACGGCCGAGGCCGAGATGCGCCGCATCGCCGAGCGCGTGGTGGACAAGTACCCCGTCCGCGCCCTGGCCGCCGTCCACCGCATCGGCGATCTGGCCGTCGGCGACCTCGCCGTCGTCGTGGCGGTCTCCTGCCCGCACCGCGGCGAGGCCTTCGAGGCCTGCCGGATGCTCATCGACGACCTCAAGCACGAGGTCCCGATCTGGAAGCACCAGCGCTTCTCGGACGGCACCGAGGAGTGGGTCGGCGCCTGCTGACGCCGGCCCGCGATCGCCGTACCGGGCGCGGCGACGCACAGGCCCCCCGCCCGCGGATCCGTCCCACGCAGGGAGTACTGTCCACCCGATCGGCCGCGCAACACGCCCTCGATTTGCGTAACCCCCCCATGGGCACGAGCGTTGAAGCCACGACGACACGTACTTTCGGGGCAGGGAGGCACGTCCATGGCGTCATTGGCGTGGTTGCTGATTCCGCTGGTCGCCGCGATAGGCGCGGCGATATGGGGCAGCTGGGCGGCCCGCGACCGCACCCAGGGCGACATATCCGAACTGGCGGGGTACGCCCGGTTCCGGGAGGCCATGGACAGGTCCGAGCAGACGAGGGCGAAGGCAGCGGCCCACTCCGGTTCCGACGCGGTCTGACGCGTCCCGTGAGAACCTCCTGAGACTTCGCCGAGAACCTCCTGAGACGTCCGCCGAGAACCTCCTGAGACGTCCGCCGAGAACCTCCTGAGACGTCCGCCGAGAACCTCCTCGGGCTTTCGCCGAGAACGTCCCGAGACCTCCGCGCCCGGCCCCTGTGCGGACCGGCCCCGGCGGCCGCCCCCGAGGGCCGTCCCGTACTGTCGATCCATGCCACGCCGCACTGCGACGATGCTCGCCGCCACCCTCATGCTGTTCGCGCTGCTGTGCACGGGGGTGTTCACCAAGGTCCCGTACTCCGAGATGAGCCCCGGCCCCACCGTGAACACGCTCGGCGACTCGCACGGCGAGCCGGTCATCAGCATCGGCGAGCGCAAGACGTACCCGACGACCGGGCACCTGAACATGACGACCGTGCGCGTGACCGGCGCGGACTACGAGATGAACGTCCTCGAAGCGGTCTACGGCTGGCTGTCCGGCGACAACATCGTCGTCCCGCACGAGAACCTCTACCCGAACGGGAAGACCGAGCAGCAGTCCACGCAGGAGAACGCCGAGGAGTTCAGCCAGTCCCAGGAGGCCGCCAAGGTGGCGGCCCTGAAGGAGCTCGGCGTCGACGTCCCGACCCGGGTCGTGGTCTCCTCCGTGGTGAAGGCCAGCCCCGCCGAGGGCAAGCTGCACGCCGGCGACGTGATCCGCTCCGTGGACGGCACCCCCGTCACCGCCCCCGGGGACGTGGCCAAGCTGGTCACCAAGCACAAGCCGGGCGAGCCCGTCACCTTCACCGTCGTGCCCGCCGCCGAGGCGGCCGAGGCCCAGAAGGCGCACCGCGAGCCCACCGGCACCACCGAGGTCACGATCAACGCGGGCAAGGCGCCGGACGACGGCCACGCCATCGTCGGCATCCGCGCGGGCACCGCCCACACCTTCCCGTTCCCGATCGACATCAAGCTCGCCGACGTCGGCGGCCCCAGCGCGGGCCTGATGTTCTCCCTCGGCATCGTCGACAAGCTCACCCCGGGCGACCTGACCGGCGGGAAGTTCGTCGCGGGCACCGGCACCATCGAGGAGACCGGCAAGGTCGGCCCCATCGGCGGCATCGAGATGAAGACCATCGGCGCCCGCAGGGCCGGCGCCCAGTACTTCCTGACCCCGGCCGAGAACTGCGCCGCGGCCGCCAAGGACACCCCCGGCGGCCTGACCCTGGTCAAGGTCTCCACCCTCGCCGAGGCGAAGCAGGCCGTGGAGAAGATCGGCAAGGGGGACACGGCCGGGCTGCCGCGCTGCGACAAGCCCTGACCGCCCGCCCTGACCGCCCGCCCCGGCCCCTGCCGCCGGCGGCCGCTACGAGAAGGTCGCGGCCAGCGCCTCGGCCAGCCCCGGCACCAGGCCCGCGCCGGTGAGCACCTCGGTCGGCGAGTCCTTCTCGCGCAGCCGTACGGCCGACTCTCGCGAGCCGTCGCGCAGCACGGCCACGGTCAGGCGGACCTCCTGCCGCTCCGGGTGCCCGGCGACCCACTTGGCCAGCTGCTTGTCGCTGAGTCCCTCCGGTACGGAGGCCTCCGCCGACGGCGGCAGCATCAGCCGCTCCACGGTCAGCGCGCAGCCGACCACCGCGTCGGGCCAGGCGACGGTGCCGAGGAACTTGTCGAGGGCGGTCCCGGCGGGCAGCGAGTCCTGCTCGATCGGGGTGAGGGAGGACCGGCCGGCGTCGTCGGTGTCGAGGCCGAGCTGGCCCGCGAGGCGGGGCTCCTGCTTGCGCAGCCGCGCCGTGTCGACCAGCGCGAACAGCCGGGCCGGCTGGTCCCAGCCGAGGCCGGCCGCGTACTCGTCGATCTCGAGGCAGGCACGGGTCAGGGGGCTGGCCGCCATGGGAGTGCCGGGGGAGGGGGAAACGTTGGACATGGACAACATCCTGCCTCCTTTCCGGCGGATACCGGGAACTGGCCAAAGCCCCAGTGAGTTGCATGAGTGGGCTCTACGATCGGGTGCCCAGCTTTAGAAATGTCCAGTAACGAGACCCAGCTTTCGAGGTGCGCACCTTGGCTTTCCAGATGCCGGACCGCGGCTCAGGCCCCTCCGGGCCACGGATGAGAGTCGGCCGCCCCTCCCGGCGCGCCCGCACGCTTCTGATGACCTTGGGCGTGCTGGCCGTCCTGGGCATGGCCTTCATCATGTTCGCGGGCTTCTGGACCGACTGGCTCTGGTTCCGCTCCGTGAAGTACTCCTCGGTCTTCACCACCACCCTGTGGACCAAGATCGGCCTGTTCGCCGTCTTCGGCCTGCTGATGGCGGGAGCGGTCGGGCTGAACATCTGGCTCGCGTACCGGCTGCGGCCGCCGCTGTCGGCCATGTCGATGGAGCAGCAGAGCCTCGACCGCTACCGGATGAGCGTCGCCCCGTACAAGAAGTGGCTGCTCTTCGGCATCGCCGCGCTCGTCGGCATGATCGCGGGCGCCTCGGCGGCGGGCCAGTGGAAGACCTGGCTGATGTACGTGAACGGGGTGCCGTTCGGCACGAAGGACCCCCAGTTCCACCTGGACGTGTCGTTCTACACGTTCAACCTGCCCTGGTACCGCTTCCTGCTCGGCTTCGGCTTCGCCGCGGTCGTGCTCTCGGTGATCGCCGCGGTCGTCGTGCACTACCTGTACGGCGGCCTGCGCGTGACCAGCCCCGGCGCCCGCGCCACCGCCGCGGCGACCGGACACCTGTCGGTGCTGCTGGGCCTCTTCGTCACGCTGAAGGCCGTCGCGTACTGGCTCGACCGCTACGGCCTGGCCGTGAAGTCCAGCGACTTCAAGGCCGCCGACAACTGGACCGGCCTGCGCTACGTCGACGCCAACGCCTACCTGCCGGCCAAGACCATCCTCGTCGCCATCGCCGCCATCTGCGCCGCGCTGTTCTTCGCGACGCTGTGGCGCCGCACCTGGCAGCTGCCGGTGATCGGCTTCGGCCTGATGGTGCTCTCCGCGATCCTGATCGGCGGGCTCTACCCGGCGATCGTGCAGAAGTTCCAGGTCCAGCCCAACGAGCAGGCCAAGGAATCGGCGTACGTCGAGAAGAACATCAAGGCGACGCGCGACGCCTACGGGATCGGGGGGTCCGAGGTCAAGGACTACCCGGGCGTGCCGCAGAGCGACGACAAGGCCAAGCTGCGCCAGGCGGCCAACACCACGGCCAGCGTCCGCCTCCTCGACCCGAACATCGTCTCCCCGGCCTTCCAGCAGCTGCAGCAGGTCAAGGGCTACTACGCCTTTCCGTCCACGCTCGCCGTGGACCGCTACAGCGGCCAGGACACGGTGATCGGCCTGCGCGAGCTGAACATCGGCGGCATCCCGAAGAACAACTGGATCAACGACCACTTCAAGTACACGCACGGCTACGGCGTGGTCGCGGCCAAGGGCACCACCGTCGGCGACCAGGGCGCCCCCGACTTCACCCAGTCCGACCTGCCCTCCAAGGGGATGTTCGGCACGGACTTCGAGCAGCGCATCTACTACGGCGAGCAGACGAAGCAGTACTCGATCGTCGGCGGACCGCAGAAGGAGCTCGACTACTCGGACGACAAGGGCGAGAAGGAGACGAGCTACAAGGGCGACTCCGGCGTCAACCTCGACAACCCGATCAACCGCGCGGCGTACGCGCTGGCCTTCAGCGAGCCGCAGATCCTCTACTCCGGCGCCATCGGCGACGGTTCGCGGATCCTGTACCACCGCACGCCCAAGGAGCGCGTCGAGGCCGTCGCCCCGTGGCTGACCATCGACGGCGCCCCGTACCCGGCGGTCGTCGAGGGCCGGATCAAGTGGATCGTCGATGCGTACACGACGACCAACGGCTACCCGTACGCCTCGCGCACCACGCTCGGCCAGAGCACCGCGGACTCGCTGACCAACAGCCAGCGCGCGGTCGTGGCCCAGGAGAACCAGGTCAACTACATCCGCAACTCGGTGAAGGCGACCGTCGACGCGTACGACGGCACGGTCACCCTCTACCAGTGGGACACCGAGGACCCGGTCCTGAAGACCTGGATGAAGGCCTTCCCCGGCACGGTCAAGCCGAAGAGCGAGATCGCCAAGCCGCTCATGGACCACCTGCGCTACCCGCAGGACCTCTTCAAGGTCCAGCGCGAGCTGCTGACCCGGTACCACGTCACGGACCCGCAGACCTTCCTCAGCGGCAGCGAGGCCTGGGACGTCCCGGACGACCCGACGACCAAGGCCGGCACGGCGGTCCCGCCGTACTACCTGTCGATGAAGATGCCGGACCAGAAGGAGAAGGACCAGGTCTTCTCGCTCACGACGACCTTCACGCCGAACGAGCGGGACAACCTGAGCGCCTTCATGGCGGTGAACGCCGACCCGGGCTCCGCGGACTACGGCAAGATCCGCATCCTGAAGCTGCCGACGAGCAAGCCGGTCGACGGCCCCAAGCAGGTGCAGAGCAAGTTCCAGTCCGAGCCGAAGATCGCCGAGTCGATCCGGCTGCTGCGCGGCGGGGACTCCGAGGTGGAGTACGGCAACCTGCTGGCGGTGCCGCTCGACGGCGGGATGCTGTACGTGGAGCCGGTGTACGTGCGCAGCTCGGGGCTGAAGTACCCGCTGCTGCGCAAGGTGCTGGTGACGTACGGCGGCCAGACCGCGTTCGAGGACTCGCTGGAGAAGGCGCTGAACGTGGTGTTCGGGGCGGAGGCACCGACGGTTCCGACGACCCCGGTGACCCCGCCGGGCACCACCACGCCCCCCGGCACGACCACGCCGCCGCAGACGGCCCAGGACCCGACGGTCAAGGCCGCGCTCGCGGATGCGCAGAAGGCCGTGGAGGAGGCCGACAGGGCGATGAAGGCCGGTGACTGGGCGGCGTACGGCAAGGCCCAGGCCGATCTGCAGGCGGCGCTGAAGCGGGCGATCGACGCGGAGGCGAAGCAGAGCGCACCCAAGCCGTAAGGCCCCCGTCCCGCGTCGTGATAGTCTGGTTTCACCGACGCGGGGTGGAGCAGCTCGGTAGCTCGCTGGGCTCATAACCCAGAGGTCGCAGGTTCAAATCCTGTCCCCGCTACTGAAGATGAAGGCCCGGATCCTGGTGGATCCGGGCCTTCGTCATGTCTGCGATCGACACGTGGGGTCACGGGGTAGCTGGGGCGGGTGAGTTGTCATGGGAGCGTGTTTGACTTGTCTCTCTGTGGGCATGTCGACAAAACGCTGTAGTGACCTCACAGGCTGCGACATACCAGGTGTACGCGGGTAGCAGGTGATGCGACGATGGGATATATGGGGGACAGGTCAACTCTGCTGGAGACAGGGCGGTTTGTGAGGGCCGAAGCCGAAGCGGATGCAGCAGTCACCAAGGGGGCTCCGGTCGTTAACGCGCAGACCGCACTGACCGATGCGGGTTTCGCGGACGAGCTGTTCGCCGAGGCCGAGGCCTCGAGCGACACGGAGCTCGAGGCCCGCCACCGGGTCGCCGCCGACCGGGGCGACCCGGGCGCGATGAGCGTGCTCGGAGCCCTGCTGCTGCGCCGCGGCGACCTGGACGGAGCCGAGCCGTACCTGCGCGGCGCCACCGCGGAGGGGGACCGCGCGGCCGCGAACAACCTCGGCGTCCTGCTGCTCCAGCGCGGCTACCCCGACGAGGCCGCCGGCTGGTGGCGGGTCGCCGCCGTGGCCGGATCCGCCCCCGCCGCGCACGCCCTGGGCCGCCACTTCCGCGAGCGCGGGGACGAGCCCGCCGCCGAGTACTGGCTGCGCCAGGCGGCGGAATCCGGCCACGCCCTGGGCGCGTACGGGCTGGCCGACCTCCTGGAGCACCGCGGCGACAAGGGCGTGGAGCGCTGGCTGCGGCAGGCCGCCGAGCAGGGGCACCGCGAGGCCGCGTACCGCCTGGCCCGCCACCTGAGGAAGGGGGACCCCGCCGAGGCCGAGCAGTGGTACCGCCAGGCCGCCGCCCGCGGCCACCGCCGCGCCGCGCTCCACCTCGGCGCCCTGCTGGAGGCGCGCGGCGAGCTCAAGGAGGCCGGGCGCTGGTACCTGACCTCCGCCAAGCAGGGCGAGGCGCGCGCCGCGTGCGCGCTGGGCTTCCTGCTGCGCGACGCCGGCGACGAGGAGAGCGCGATCTCCTGGTGGATGCGGGCCGCCCAGGACGGCGACGGCAACGCGGCCAACGCCCTCGGCGCCCTGCACGCCGCCCGCGGCGAGACCGAGACCGCGGAGAAGTGGTACCGGACCGCCATGGACGCGGGCGACCAGAACGGGGCGTACAACCTTGCTTTGCTGTGCGCCGCACAGGACCGGACCGCGCAGGCCGAGCACTGGTACCGGCGGGCCGCCTACGCGGGCCACCGCGAGGCGGCCAACGCGCTCGCCATCATGCTGCTCCAGGCCGGGGACGCGGCCGGGGCCGAGCCGTGGTTCTCCAAGGCGGCGGAGGCGGGCAGCGTCGACGCCGCCTTCAACCTCGGGATCCTCTTCGCCAGCCGCGACGAGGACCGGGCCGCGCTGAAGTGGTACGAGCGGGCCGCCTCGGCCGGCCACACCGACGCCGCCCTCCAGGTCGGGATCGCCCTGGTGCGCGACGGCGAGGAGCGGGCGGCCGAGCGGCACCTGCGGTGCGCCGCGGGCGGCGGCAGCGCGGAGGCGGCGTTCCGCCTGGCCGCGCTGCTGGAGTCGTTGGCCCCGCCGCCGGAGCCGCCGGCGCTGGGCGAGCCGGTCGGCGGCGCCGCCCGCACCGAGAGCGAGGAGTGGTACGAGCGCGCCGCCGAGCTCGGGCACCGGCGCGCACAGGTCCGGGTCGGGATGCTGGCCGCGGCCCGCGGCGACATGGCCGTGGCGGCGCGGTGGTACCGGGAGGCGGCCGAGGCCGGCTCCCGCAACGGCGCGTTCAACCTCGGGCTGCTGCTGGCCCGCGAGGGCAACGAGCCGGAGGCCGCCCTGTGGTGGACGCGGGCCGCGGTGGCCGGGCACGGCCGGGCCGCCCTGCGTCTGGGGCTGCTCGCCGCCCGGCACGGGGACCTCGCCGAGGGGCAGAAGTGGTGCGTGCGCGCCATGGAGCTGGGTCCCGCGGAGGTCGCGGAGCGGGCCGCCCGGCTGCGCGACGCCCTCGCCGAGGAGCAGTCCGCCTGACCGGACCGACCCGCCACCGACCCGACGGATCGGACACCGTTCAACCGATTTGCATCTGCCGGGGTACGTCCCGTACGGTTGGGTTTACCGACGCGGGGTGGAGCAGCTCGGTAGCTCGCTGGGCTCATAACCCAGAGGTCGCAGGTTCAAATCCTGTCCCCGCTACTGAAGACCGAAGGCCCGGATCCTCTGGATCCGGGCCTTCGGCATTTGCCCCGGACCGGGGCCGGTG